>NZ_JAYWVC010000095.1:0-30287 GCF_036281785.1 Streptomyces chiangmaiensis
GTACCTGTTTGAGCTCCTCGGTCCTCCGCCGACGCCTTCCATGTCTAGGTGTGGCGCCCAACTGACGTACTTCCAGGACGTTTTTCGGCGAACATCAGCGGATACAGTGAGAAGCGAGCGGAACGACCAGGGTCAGACTTTCAGCGGGGGCTTGCGATGGTGACGGTCGCAGTGTTTTTCGGGCTGCTTGTGGGCGCGGTGGTCACGCTCGTCCGGGTCCTACTGCGGCGCGGCAACGGGCCGACGGAGAATGCAGACGGGCTGCTGATCGAAGAGGTGCATCGCCAGATGGCCGCCAGCGATCGGAGGTCCTTTAGCGCGGTAGCCCAGCACAACATGACGCCCACCATGGGGGACAGCTATCACAACAAGCGCTGAGTGGGTGTGTGAACACCCGGCGCGTTTGGCGTACCCGAGGCTCGACCTCGCTCAAGAGAACTGCCTGTCAGATCGCGTCGTACTCCACCTCTTCGTAGACCCGATCCCACCAGGTGTCCATCTCGAAGGCGTGGGGGTCGAGCTCGCGCAGGCGGTCCCGGATCTCCAGGCCGAAGGCGACCCGGGCCTTTTCGGCGGGATCGTCGTCCGAGTCGGGGTCGTCCGGCTCCAGGTCGTCGAAGTCGTCTACGTGCTTGCAGCGGTACTCCCAGGCGGCGAGGGCGTCGAGGAAGGCGATCAGGGAGGAGTTGACGAAGCGCTCGGCAGGGTCGACACCCTCCGCGAGCGCCCACACGCGCCCGTGCTCGTCGAGGACGAATTCGGGGGAGTGTGAGTCCACATCCACCGCGAGCCTCCAGAAGCGGTCCCCCAGCCGTGAGAAGGGCTGCTCGGCGGTCCCCGGCCAGCACATCGACTCGTCGACCGGCAGCCCGTGGGTTCGGGCCACCCCGAGGGCCTCCCGTACCGGGGCGGGCCAGGCTTCCACCCCGAGGGCGTCAAGGGTGGGCAGGTTGCGTACGCCCTCTTCGCCCCACTGGCCGGGGCGCAGCCAGTGAGGGGTGTACCCGCCCGAGCCGTTCTGCTCCGCCATGTCGTGAACTCCGCTCAGTGAGCACCTTGTCGAGAACTGTAGAACGATCCCATACGCCTCATCCGCACCATCCTCTGGGGACCCGTCCCGTGTCTGTCGCCGCCCGTCTCTTGGCCGCCGTCGCCACACCGCTCGGCCCCGGTCGGGCGGAGGACCTGCGGGTGCCGGCCTGGCCTGGGCGCAGGCTGCTGGTGCAGGGGGGTGACACCGAGGCGGGCCGATCGTGCTGGTCCGGGACACCGTGCGTCTGCACCTGACCGCCAGGATCCGGGGGTTCATCGTCGCGAACGCGCACTGGCTCACCGTCGTCCAACTGCCTGCCTACGCGACGGACCTGAACCCGCAGGAGGGCATCTGGTCGCTGGTCAAGCGCGACATCGGCAACCTTCCCGCGGCCGACCTGGGCCAGATCGCCAGGGCCGTCAAGTGCAGACTCAAACAGATCCAGTACCGCCCCGACTTGGTCGACAGTTGCCTCGCCGGCACGGGACTGCCCATCGGCGGCTGACTGTGCTGGGCGTCAGAAGAGATCCAGCAGTTGCGTCAGGGAGGTGACGGAGGGCACGGCCGAGACGGCCGAGTCCCGGCACAGCGCGCGTCCCGCATAGCCGAGTCGGATCGCCTCGGCGACCAATTCCGGGTCGTCGTCAACGAACAGACACTGCCCGGGAGGGAGCCCCAGCGCGGTGCTGGCATGGTGGTACATGCGCGGGTCCGGCTTGTTGCAGCCCAGGACGGCGGAGATGGCGTATGCCTCGAAGAACCGGCCGATCCCGAGTCCGTCATGGAGGTCGGGCAGGTCGGGCCAGGCATCCGACACCACGGCCATCCGCACCCCGCGCCGGCTCAGCTCGGCGAGGGTCTCCTCGACGCCCGGGTACGTCTCCAAGAACACTGGAGCTGGAACGTCGCGGCGGAGGTCGGCGAGGAGTTGCGCGGTCGGGTCTACGCCGAGGTGGCGGAGCATCACCCGGTGGTAGTCGTCATAGTCGGGTGTCGATGACAAGGTGGCAAAGAAGCGGTCCCCCGCAGCGATGGCCGCGGCGAACTGCTGCGGTGTGATGGACGGGGCATGGGCGAGGACAGTCTCCTCGAAGTCGGCTCGCGGGTTCCAGCGACCGCCGATCGGCTGCATCAGGACACCGCCTGAGTCGAAGAGAACAGCACGGAGAGTTGTGGGAGAAGCCGGTCGAGTCGTCACCCGCCCAGTCTGGTGACCAGACGCCCGTTGGTCGACCCCTTCCAGCCGGACGCCGGCAACCACACCCACGCGGTCAGAGCGACATCACGAATTCAAGTTCAGTAGCCAGTCGGTGCGCTCTCTGAGGTCCAGCTCCGGCAGTCGGGCAACGGTGTGCGTCGGCCGTTTCCAGCTGTGGTCCGCGACGGCCCGCTCGACCTCTGCCCGGTACTCCAGGGCGTCGAACCGGAACTCAGGTAGGTCGATCTCGTTTTATCGGGATTGCCCCACTCGCTCCAGATCACATGGTTGCCATCGCTCCGAATGGTCACGTAAAGGGCGCCGCAGACCCTTCGGTGCACGCTCCCTCGGCCGGCCCTGCCTCGTGCGGCTCGGTAGCGGCCGTGAGAGGGCCGTTCGGCAGCAAGAGGTATTGGGGATCTTCGCCCGGCCCTTCTGTGAATACGTCAGCCAGGATGTCCTTGCCGTCCACCAGCGGCCGGACCTCCACATTTGCCCCCTCTGGGAGCAGGTTTCCATCCCATGGCGTGTGTGGGCCGCCACGGTCGTGCACGCTCAACTGTCATACCTGCCCGGTAGGTTGAGGATCGTGACGAGAGGCCCTCGACCGGGACGACAACGCGGCCCGCAACCTAGCCGCCCTTGCGGCAGCAGCACCTGGTACCGGAGTGGCCGGAGACCAGGACACCGTCAAGGTCTCGAAGCCTCGTGGAGCCGACCGGAAGACCCGCACCACCCGCCCCAGCCCCCAGGTAGGGACGGGGCGGGCAGGTGGCGCAACCCTGCCGCATCAGCGGCGGACGGAAGCGGGAGACCGTACTCCAGCCGAAGCCCTCAGGCTTTGGTTGTGACGGACCTTCCAGGCCGAAATGCCCGGAGCGCTGAGAGCCGCTGAAGCCCTCACCAACGGGCTGTTGCCGTGAAGGCGTCCGCGTGTTCCGCGGCCCACTGGGCGAATGCGCGGGCAGGGTGGCCGGTGACCTTCTCGACGGTGTCGACGACCGTACGGCCCACCTCCGGGGTGTTGCCGAACACCTCGAGCAGGAAACCGATGACGTCCTCCGGGTGGCCCGCAGCTCGCCATTGCGCAACGGCCTGTTCCTCGCTGAGCTCGACCAGGGTGATCTCCCGGTCGCGGGCGGCAGCGATCGTCGCCACCTTGTCGCCGACGGTCAGCAGTTCGGGGCCGGTGATCACGTACTCCTGGCCCCCGTGGCCCTCCTCGGTGAGGGCGACTGCGGCGACGGCGCCGATGTCGCCCTCGTGAACCATGGCACTCAGCCGGGAGACAAACGGCTCGCGTACTTCGCCCGAGGCCACGATCCCGTCCGCCCACTTCAGGCAGTTGGCCATGAACTCGACCGGCATGAGTACGGTCCAGTTCACATCGTCATCGGCACGCACGGCGTCCTCCAGCGGGGACGGCCCGCCGCCATGCAGCACGGTGACCCGGCGTACGCCGGCCGCGCGGGCCAGCTCCAGGATCCGCGGGCCGGTCTCCAGCGGGGCGAAGTCGGCCCCGCCGAAAGTGATCAGGTGGAGGCCGGTGACGCCCTCCAAGGCCGGAATCAGGCTGTCGGGTTCGGTCAGATCACCCTGGACGACCTCGACGCCGGCCGGGAGGTCGGCCCTTGCCGCATCCCGGGTGAGGGCGCGGACCGCATGGCCACGGGCGAGCAGTTCGGCAACGACCTGGCGGCCGATGGTTCCGGTGGCGCCGGTGACAAGAATCCTCTGCGTCTGTGTCATGGCATGACCGTAGGGAGCCTTCAGGTCAGTTTCTGTCCGCAAGGGTGCTCGGGCCGGAAACGGAGACGGGAACTGTGACTCCCGAAGTCGTCGACGATCGACGTCCCGCCTTCCAGCGGGTCCTGTCGGCCCCTCGGGCTGGGCAGGAACACGCTCCTACATGGGGATGCGCGTCTGGGCTGCGGAGATGATCCGGCGGCGCTGCTGGTGGCGCCGTTCGTACTCGAGCACCTGCCGGGCCTCGCTGGAGGGGACATGATCCAGCCGGTCGACGATCTCGTCCGGGTCCATGGCGTCGTAGTCGGCCCAGGGCTCGGCTTCGCGTAGGTGCTCGATGGCGTTCAGTACCCCAGGTCGGCCCGCGTGTGTGCGTTCGTAGCCCTCGATCACCGTCAGTTCCGTCTGGGACAAGGCGCGCAGGCGCTGGTGGATGTCCGTGACGCCGAGTTGGCTGAAGCCGGGGATGGGCAGATCCTGCTCGCGTGTGATCGCGCCGTGCACCTCTTCGGCCATACGGGAAGTGTCAGGCGCCTCCCGCAGGGCGCCCTCAACCGTGCGCCGTGCACGCCTGGTGCCCTTGCGGAAGGCTGCCCACAGCCGTGCCAAGGCCGCGCGCACCGTGCGCATGATCCTCTTCAGCAGCCCACCCCGTTCAGCGGCCGGGGCCGATGGCGGTCGGTGGCCGTTGGCGGCTGTTGCCACGGCCCTGGCCCGCTGGGCGAGATTCTCCTCGAGCATCGCCAGCAGCTGCTCGTCCTGGCGGCGCACCGCGGCGAGCAGGTCGGCGGTCTCCTGGTCGTCGAGTTGCTCGGCGATGTCTTTCGCTGCCTGGCAGGTTGCCATAGCCCGGGCCGCAGCCGCGTACTCGTCTTCGGTGTTCTTCAGCAGGCGGCGCTCATTGGCCGGCTTCTGACCGCGGACGATCTCCGCCAGAGCCGACATTCCTGTTTCCAAAGGCAGCATCGTCACTCGTACGGCGCCACGGGTCACGAACTGCATCAACTGCGCAGCCGCGGACAGCGGTCCGCGGGGCGGGCGCACCTCGCGCACGCGGTCCTCGATACGCGCGAGGTGGTCTTGGGCCTCGGCGACCTGACGTTCGAGTGTCTGCCGGTGCACGCCTGGCGGTGTGAAGGCCACATCCGACCGGAACCGGTCGACGACCGCGGCGTGCGCCTCACGGGCGTCCTCCAGCGTCGGTATCAGCACATCCGTCATCGCTGCCATGAACTGCTCCTGGGGGAGGGGGTCGAGTGCGGCGTCGCCGCCCGGCACGAACAAGGGCCGCCCGCCGTCCCCTGCCTTGGCCGGGCAACCGGAACCCATCCTGTGGAAGGTTGCCGAAGATCGCCTGTCGAGCCGCTTGCTCCAGCAAGCGCGGAAACCACCGCCGACGTGCTGCGACCGCGATCCCGTGCGCGGGCAACCACAGCTCCTGCAGTTGGGTGAACGGCGCGTCACGGCGGGCGATCAAGGAGGCACGCCATCGTGAGGACCGGCGCGCCCCGAGTGCTCGCGGATGTCTTGGAGACCGGCGACGCACGGCGCCTGGGGGACCGCCCGCCTCGCTGCCCCGTTCTCCCAGCGGTGCAGCCGGGCGGTGTCTGTGCGCCGCGTGCTCCAATGGAGGTACGGCGGCAACGTGAAGGCCTCTTCGACGGATGGGCGGCAGAGCATCACCGACAGGCCCCTCACCCAGCTGGCGGCAGCTGACGGCGGTGTCTCGAACAGGCGCCGTACCCGGCTCGGGTCGCGGGGCGGCAATTGACTGTAGAACTCCACGTGCTGGGCGAGCCGGGGGCGGCGCGACCGGATACGTGGGCGTAGGCGGTCCTGGTGCCGTCCAGCGCTGCGTATACGCCGTGCGGCGCGCACGACAGGAGGGCCACACCGGAAGCGACAGCGTCGACTCCCGCCCGGCGATAGCGAACGGATCCCGCGGGCATGGCCACGACCGGCTCCACCCTGGGCAGCAGCAGGTCGGCAATGGTGCAGGCCGGATGCCTGGTGGCGGCGCATCGTGTCCAGTCCCGTCGTGTCAGCCTCGCCCATGACAAGCGCCGCAGTCGCCGATGTGCGGGTGGCGCGTCATTTTGCCGCCCACGCCGGTCTCGCGGCCTCGGCCCGAGGAGCTGCAAGTGGACAGGCTGTCTGGGCGACTTGGGCGGCGCGTCCACCCACGAAAGGCGAGTCACAATGGCAGGGTCAGACACCGTAGCCGCGACGGGCTGCGGAGCGCGCAAAGTCGCGGCCTGGGACAAAGGATCGCACTGATGGCAACTGGCACGGTCAAGTGGTTCAACGCCGACAAGGGCTTCGGCTTCATCCAACCGGACGACGACGGCCCGGACGTGTTCGTTCACTACTCCGCCATCCAGGCCGGCGGTTTCAAGGAACTGCAGGAGGGTGACAAGGTCGAATACCAGGTCACCCAGGGGCCCAAGGGACCACAGGCGGAGCAGGTCCACCGCCAGTAGGGCCCTCCTTCGTCGCTCTCTGCCACCACGTGGCCGCTGGAACAGGCCGCCGCACCGACCACGCCCGCCGGCAGCACGGGTGTCCGTGGGGCAGCAGACGACGCGGACGACCGGGGGATGGGAGCTGTTCGTTTTCAGATGTGCAGAGGCGTGTGTGAGGGTGCACGAGCATGTACCGGTTCGTGGTGTTGCAGCACGCACACGTCATATGGCGGGGAGGGAGTACATCGATGCGTGATGAGTCGCTGCGCACGGTCGCTGCCCCTTTCGTGGCTGTCGGCCCGTTCGGCGTGGCGATCGACACAGGTCTTGGTGATCACGGAGTTGTGACGCTCTGTGATCGTTGAGCAGACCTGTGCCCGCGGGGCCATCGTGGCTGACCGGACCGCCGCCGCTCTGTCGGGCTCGACAACCCGGACCACCCGGAGATCGAGACGCCGCCCGAGGCCCTGGGCTCCCTTTGCATGCTTGCTGTGAGCATGCAGATGTGGCAGGTGCCGTCTACCGTCGCCGGCTCGGGCTCACCATCGGCCAAGTCGATCGAGAGCTCCCCTTCGAACTGCTCGCCGCCGTCGGCGAGGCCTCCACGCTTCCGAAGTGAGCCGCGGGACTGGCCTGCCCCATCTTGTCCGCGTCGTCGCTTGTGACGGACAGGACGCAAACCCGCGGCAGGTGACGACTTCAGTGCCCAGACGGTGACAGTTGCCGCGCTCGGCCTGAGAGCGGACCCAGGTCACCCGCCCGTGTCGGTGACTGTGCCGCGCTCGGTCACATGGGGGCAGGTGCAGGCACGGTGCGGCCACCGTTGATCATCGCGAGTTGTGTGGACCAACGACGAGACGGTGGCCGCAGTAGGGCGGGGAGTACGTCAGAGCGGCACCCGCTCGCCCACGGCTACCGCCGGGAGACGGCGAGTTCACGGCCGTGGTAGAAGCCTTCCCGCTCCTGGACGACATAGGGGGCCATGGCCGCACGCCGCTGCGCCTCCGGCTCGGAGGCCCGCCAGGAGTCGCATGCCTCCTTGGAGTCCCAGAACGACATCCCGGTGATCTCCTGTCCGTCCTCGGACCAGTACGCGAAGGCGCGGCGCAGACCCTGCGGGTATGGGGCAGGACGCCAGGCCCTCTCGAACTCCTCCAAGGTGCCCGGCTGAATCCGGCGCGTCGTCACCCAGACAAAGTGCTCTTCCATCGCAGCCTCCTCCGCATTGCCGGTTCGGTGCCAACCCCACCACCGTAGGTCGACAGCAGCTCTTCTGCCTGTGCGGCGATCGCGGCGCTGCCGAAGATCCCTGGCACGGTTCAGGACCGCGTTGGCCTGGTGTCGCTGGACGGGTTCCGGTCGTGGGGCGCCGGACGGACCATGGAAAGGGGGCCCGAACCGGGTTCGGGCCCACGCCCTGTGTTTCCTGTCGGCGGTGATGGCGATGAAGGGTTCGATCCGGATCGGGAGTGTGCGGGGGCTGGAACTGCGGGCGCACTGGAGTGTGCCGCTGATCATGCTGTTCTTCGCGTACGGTCTGGCCAACCGGACACTGCCCGCCTACGCGCCGGGCCTGGCGCCGGTGGTGTACGTGGTCGCCGGGGTTGTCGGTGCTCTGCTGTTGCTCGTGAGTCTGGTGGTGCATGAGGCGGCGCATGCGCTGACGGCCCGCCGAGCTGGGATACCTGTACGAGACATGACGCTGTGGGCGCTGGGTGGAATGACCCGGATGGACCGGCCGGCGACGGCACGGGCGGCGTTCGCGGTCGCCGTCAGCGGGCCGCTCGCCAGCCTGCTGCTCGGCGGGGCCGCCATAGGAGGCGCGGTCGGGCTGGACGCGGTACTCGCCTGGCGGATACCGGTCGCCCTGCTGGGCTGGCTGGGCGGCACGAACCTGCTGCTGGGCGTCTTCAACCTGCTGCCCGGCGCGCCACTGGACGGGGGCCGCGTGCTCCAGGCCGCGCTGTGGTGGCGTACGGGGGACCAGGATCGTGCCACGCGGGCGGCCGGACGCAGTGGACAAGTCGTCGGCATGGTGCTGGCCGCGGTGGGATGGTGGGCGTTCGTGAAGGGGGCGTCGGGCGGATTGTGGTTGACGGTCATCGGCCTGTTCGTGGCGGGCGCTGCCGCGGCCGAACGACGGTGGGCCCAGCTGGTCACGGCCCTGCGCGGGGTACGGGTGGCCGAGGCGATGACCCGTCCGGTGGTCACCGGTCCCGACTGGCTGACCGTGGATCGCTTCCTGTCCGAGGCGGCCGCTCAGGCGGGGCATGCGGTGCTGCCACTGCTTGACTTCGAGGGCCGCCCCAGCGGTGTCGTGCGGCTGCGCCGACTGGCTGCCGTGCCGTCCGGGCGTCGGGAGGTGCTGCGGGTACGGGAGGTGGCCACCCCGCTGTCGCAGTGCACGCTCGCCGCACCGGACGAGCTCTTGACCGCCGTCCTGGAGCGCCTCGGCTCCGGGGGTGGACTGCCCATCCTGGTCATGGACGGCGGCCGGCTTGGCGGGATCGTCACCACGCACGACATTGACCGGCTCTCCAAAAAGCAGAGGAAGGGACCGGATCGCGGTGTTGCCCCTTCCGGCGGCGGTGCCGGCCGCCAGGGGATCGATGCGTAGCCGCATCTTGTCGATCTGAGGACTGCAGTGACTCCTCCGCCTCGCTCACGAGGGGGAGGAGTCGCGATCCCTCACTCCCTGCGGTCACGCAGGGAGTTCTCTGACACCCTGGACGCGCAGAGGACGGGAGCCGGCGAAACCGCGGATTCGAGCGGCTTTCACCAAGCAACCGCCGTCCAGGGAAACGCCGCCGTGACGACCTGTGCCGCCCTCCAGTCCTGGATCACGGAACCGTTGGAGTATCAGGACGTCACGGAGGTCGGGGCAGATACCCGGGGCGTGCAGCCAGTCCGAGCGGACGGTCCTTTGCCAGTAACGCTGGACGCTGCCGAGCGGTGGCAGAGCAGAGGCTCCTTGCGTCATCCACTTGCGCAGCACGCACAGGACCGTCACCTTGGGCACGAGCTTTTTCGCCATGGCCGAATGGCCGTCCGAATCGTAATCAACCTCCCGTGCAACCTTGTGCGTTGTCCGTGAGTCTCCTGTGCGTGCGGACTGGGATTCCGCGCTTGGCGTTCCATGGGGGGTGTCATGGAAGTCTCTGAAGTCGCGGATGCGCCCGGACCGGGCCCTGACCCGCATGCAACCGCATCAGCTCATGAGCCCGGCGCGCCCGTCGAACGGCGCATGGGTCGTACGGCACTGCTGATCGCCGTCGCCGCCGTGCTCGGCATCGTCGCCGGCACCTGCACCGGCTATGTCGTCCAGGCGGGCCGCGAGCCCACCAAGCTGCCGTCGCTCTCGCAGCCGGCCCTGAGGCAGGCCAAGGGCCAGGCGCCGGAGCCGCTGTCGGCCGAACGGGACCGCCGGGTAAAGACCGACGGCGATCTGCGCCGGTTGTTGCTGAAGAAGCCGGCGGGGGCGAAGGACGCCGAGTGGCTTGAGGGCTCGGACGGCTGGCTGGACCTGGCCGGCTACGCCGACTACTACGAGCAACCGGACAAGGCCTTCGGCGACCTCGTCGGGGACGAGTTCCGCCGCGCCGCCATCACCGGCTGGGAGGTCGGCGACTCGGACACGGTGGAGATCCTGCTGATCCAGTTCCGGCAGGAGGAGGGGGTCGCGGCCGCCGACAGCGCGGCCGACGGCCAGTACTGGGGGAGGTCCCAGGACGGCACCCAAAGCTGGAACATCCCCGGCACCGGGGACGGCATGGCGTACGTCCACACCGTGCCCGAGAGGGAGACCGGCTACCTGCCGCTGTACAACGCGGAGGCATACGCCTGGCGCGGTGACATCGCCATGGAGATCACGGTCTACAGCAGCAAGCCGATCTCCAAGAAGACGATCATGAGTCTGGCCGAGCAGCAGATGGAGCGGCTGTGAGCGAGAACCAGGACGGTGCGGAGCCGGTCGGCCAGGCGGCAGGGGTCGGGCCCGTCGAGGCCGTGCCGTCCGTCGTGAACGCCGAGCCCGTTGCGGCTTCGCCAGCCGAGTTTGTCGCGAGCGTCGAGTTCGTCGCGCCTTCGCCTGCCAAGAAGGCCGTCCGCCGTGGCCGTGTCGCCGTCATGGCCGGGTCCGTGCTGCTCGCGGGGGCCGTCGTCGCCGGCGCCGGCTTCACCGTCGTGACGGTACGGAACGCTGACCATGATCCGGGTGCGCCCGTCTGGAAGCTCCCGGATGACAAGGAGAAGAAGAAGAAAAGGACGGCGACCGCGTCCGGGCTCGCCGGGATGCTCGTGCCGTACGACACCGACGGCTGGGTCAGGGGACCGGACCTCGGCGAGTTCGGCTCGGACACGCAGCTCAGCGGCGCCCAGGCCACGGCCCTGAGTAAGGAGTCTCTGCGTGATCTGCCCCGCTCCCAGCGCCGGCAGCTGGAGAAGCAGATCGACAGACAGCACATCACGGGCATGGCGATGCGCAGCTACTACAACGCGGACGGAAGCAACCTCAGCGGGAACGAAGGAATCTTCACCGTGAGCATCGTGCTGTCCCGGATGGAGAGCCGGGCGGCCGTACGGGACATCTGGAGGTTCGAGAGCAAGTTCCTCGACGCCCTGGACATCCTTCGCGACGGCCCCACGATCACGGGCCACAAGAACGCCAAGTGCTTCCTGCCGCCCAAGGACGCCGATGCGGACCTCGACAGCATGTACTGCTCCGCGTACGTGGGTGATGTCCTCGTCACCGCCACGGCGGACGGCGTGAAGCCACTCGACACCAAGGGGGTCGCGATGCTGCTCCGCACGCAGCTCGACCGCATCGCCGAGCCGGGGGAGGCGGTATGAGCGAGCAGCAGCACAACGTGGTGCCTCCCCTGCCCGAAGCACCACCACCCGTACCACCTCACGGGCAACCCCCGGTCCCCCCGGTCAAGAAGGACCGCCGCGTCCTGCGCGCCGTGCTGCCGTGGACCGTCGCCGTCGTCGTTTTCGCGGCGGTCGGGGCGGCGACGGCGTACGGGATCACGGGGATGAAGCGGGGGGACGTACCGGGGCTGGCGACGGAGTCGGACGGCCGGTGGGCGTACCCGACGCTCACCAAGCCGCCGCTGCCGTCCGGGAGCCCGGGGCCCTTCGACGCGGTGAACACGGCCGGCGCCCACCACGCCGACCTGCGTGCCCTCGTCCTGTCCGCGCCCAAGGGGGCGAAGAACGAGGACGCGCTGCGCGGCGAGGACGGCTGGCTGGCGACGAGGGACTTCCTGGCGGAGTACGCGGAGAAGCAGGATCGCGACGACTTCGGGCAGAAGCTCGTCGACTACGGCCTGCGGCACATCGCGGCCCGCGGCTGGACCACCCAGGACGGCACACACACCCGGATCTATCTGCTGCGCTTCGGCACGGCGGCCGTCGTGGACAAGCTGTTCTCCGACGGTCTTGCCCCGTACGGCGGCCCTGGCTACAAGGTGCGCGGCGACGGCAAGTCCGTCTTCGACGATGACTTCGCCGAGGTGACCCGGCTCGAGGACATCCAGCGGTCCGCCTACGTCGAGTCCGAGCCGTACGGCGCGGAGCAGGTCCGTCAGGCGTACCTGGCCGCCGGTGACGTCTTGGCCGTGATCATCCAGTCTCGGAAGGGCGCCGCCAAGGCCGTTCCCTTCCGGCAGACCGTCGTCCTGCAGAGCCAGTTGCTCGGCTAGCTCCAATGCCACAAAGTCAAGAGCTCAGCGGCGGTGTAAGGCATCGGGAGGGTGACCTCGTAGTGTTCGGTGCCGTGCGGATGAGCCGGCCGTTGCAAGCCCCTCAGCAGAGTTGCGCGGTACGGCTGCTGAGGGGCGCCCCGCGGTGGAGAGCCCGAGGTGCTGTGCGATGTCGCGGGTGTGCATGGCCTCGTTGAAGTTCGCAGCCAGGATCCGGGCTCCTCCCGCGCTCGCGCCTCACGCTGTTCGAGCAGACCGATCACTGACGGCATCGCACCCTCAGGGTCGACAACAACCGTCCGCTGCCTGCCCCCACCCCTTCACGATCACGCCCCGGACAGGAAGGAACCCCTGCTCATCGAGCAAGAGTTCCGTTTGCCACAACGCACTGAGAACGAGGTCATCCAAGATCGTCTCGTGACGGGCAACCCAGATGCCCTCCTGCGGCTCCTGTCCGCGGTGTCCGCCGCGGACAGGAGCCGGTTGGTCAGCTGTCCGCCGACGCCGCTACTTCAGCCCGAAGGCGCGGATCACGGTCTGACTCACACTGTTCCCCTCCGTGTCCCGCGCGGTGGTGCGCAGGCTCGCGAAGCGGGCCCGGGACGGCGCGTCGAGCTGCGCCGTCCAGTCGCTGCCCGACTGCTGCAGCGTCGCCTCGTGCCACGTGACGCCGTCGTCGTACGAGACTTCCAGCGTCACCGCGCGGATCGCCCCCGCGCCCGCCGCGCCCTTCAGGTGCGAGGGGGTGACCGTAAGCCCGGTCCGCCGGTGCGCCTTGCCGGACAGGTCGGTGTCCACCGCGTAGTCGAGCTGCACCAGCGGCAGAGGCGTGAGGACCGTGTAGTCCGTCGTGCCGGAGGTGAACCCCCACTCGGTGCGCGTGCGGGTCGAGTACGGCCGGTCCGCCAGGTTCCGCTTGCCCTCGATCACGATCCGGTAGGGCTGCGGGTCCGGTGACAAGCCCTCGGCGGAGACGATTCGCTCGTTGTAGTCCTCGCCGAGCAGTTGGTCGCCCTGGTAGAGCGAGATCTTCGTCGTGTCGCCGGCGACCCAGACGCCGCCCGCGTGACCGCCGGAGTCCCCCCAGGCCGGGAGCACCGACGTGCTGATGATGTCACCGACCCGGTAGGGAGCCTGCCAGCTGATGCCGTCGTTCAGCAGCCGCGGGTGCTGGATGGGCGAGAACCAGTATTCGCGGGTGGTGCTGCGCGGCGTGTACGAGCGCGTCACGCCTCTTTGGTAGAGGTCGCGCATGGCGGCGGAGGAGATCCAGCGGGCGTCGGCGCCGGCCGAGACCCACGACGTCAGCGTGCCCTGAGCCGGTACCGGGGTCGACTGGCCGAGCGTCGGCCTTTCGAAGATGAGGGACAGGTCCTCGCGCCACTGGAGGGCCTTGTCCTGCTTGGTGTTGCGGAATTCCTCGTCGATCCGGGCCAGGTCGCCGGGGCGGGGCCGGTAGGACGGATCCTGGGGGATCGCCCCGTCGTAGTGGCGGACCAGGTCGTACAGGTAGTGCGGCTGCGGGTGCGAGACCACCTTCAGCGTCGCCGTGCCAGGCTTGCGGATCCGGCTCAGCAGCCGCGCCGCGTCGTCGGCGCCCAGCGAGGCCACCGGCAGGGGGGCGCCCTCGGGCAGGTCCGCCCAGGGGTCGAACTTCCCGTAGCCGTCATTGAGGATCAGCAGCTGCCGGGCACCGGCCTTCGCGGCGGCCGCCGCCTGGTCGGGGGCGGAGACCGTGTCGCTGCGGCGGACGACCGCCACCTGGCCGCGCACCTTCAGCTTGCCGAAGTCCGCGGCCGAGCCGTCGCCGGCCCAGACCGCCCGGTAGGTGCCCGTGCCCTCCGGCAGCGCGGGGGACAGGCTCTGGACGACGACGTCGTCGTAGGTCTGCGGGCCGGCGGAGAACGTCAGCGGCGGCTGGATCTGCCGCCAGCGGGTGGCGAAGATGTACGTGCCCTTCGTCACCTTCGGCGTCGGGGTCACCCACAGGCTGTCGTACCGCCAGTACTCGGGCATGTAGCTGTCCATGAACGGGAACAGGTCGCGGTTGGTGCGGTACTGGTCCACCCGCATGAACTGGTTGGCGGTCGGCTGCGGGGTGAAGGCGGCCGCCTTGCGCAGGTTCGCGGCGTCGAAGCGGACGGTGCGGTCGGCGTCGAGGTCGATCTGCGGCGCGGAGAACATGGCGAAGCCCAGCGTGTGCGTGCCGTCGATGCCGGGCACGTCGGCGTTCATCCACGCCGAGTAGGTGCCCGGGGACAAGCGCAGGTCCATTCGGCCCGAGGCGTCGATGGCGTACGCCTTGGGCGCGGTGTTGCGCTCTACGTCCTTCAGGATCAGGGTGCCGGGCAGGGCCGCACCGCGCCGGTCCTTCGCCGTGACCGACAGCGTGACCCGCCGGCCCTCCTTGTTCAGGCCGACCGACGTGCGGGTGAGGACCGCGCCGTCGGCGCCGGTCGCGGTGAGCCGGCTGGAGTAGGCGGCATTGTCCTGCGCCGCGTCGAGGTGGGTGATCACGCCGACGGCGGCGGTGCCGTGCGCGGGCACGGTCAGCCGCGAGTCGGTGAGGGTGAACAGGCCCTCGGGCAGCTGGTCCTGGCCAAGGGACAGGTCCACGGTGACCGGCTCGGCACCGGTGTTGGTGTAGGTGACGTCCTTGCGGACGGTCTGGCCGGGCGTGTATGGGTAGTGGGCCTGGGCGAACGCGGACCCGGTGGCGACCAGCGTGGCCTTCACGGCGGCGGCGACGTCCAGCCGGCCGCTGCCGGCCTGGAAGGGGCTGTACCGCTGGGTGCTCGCGGTGGTGCTGACCAGGGCGTCCTTGAGCTGCTGACCCGTCCAGTCCGGGTGCTTTGCGGCCAGCAGGGCCGCGGCGCCCGCGACGTGGGGCGTCGCCATGGAGGTGCCGCTCATCGTCTGGTAGGCGCCTTCGCCCTCCGGCGCGTACTGCGAACGCGCCGCCAGCACGTCCACACCCGGGGCGGTGAGATCGGGCTTGATGGCGTTGTCGCCCACGCGGGGGCCGCGGCTCGAGAAGCCCGCCAGCTGGTCCACGCCCTTGCCCGGGCCGTTCACGGCGCCGACCGTCAGCGCGGCGTCCGCCGCGCCGGGCGCGCTCACACTGTACGGCGCCGGGCCGGAGTTGCCGGCGGCGATGACGAAGAGGGCGCCGGTCTCCTCGCTGAGGTGGTTGACGGCCTGGCTGAGAGGGTCGGTGCCGTTGGTGGATTGGCCGCCAAGGCTCATGCTGACGACCTTGGCGTGCTGGTCGCGGGCGGCCCACTCCATGCCGGCCAGGATCCAGGAGTCCTGGCCGCTGCCGTTGTTGTCCAGGACCTTGCCGATGTGCAGCGAAGCGCCGGGCGCGACACCCTTCTCGGTGCCGCCGGAGGCCGCGCCGGTGCCGGCGACGGTGGACGCGACGTGGGTGCCGTGGCCGTGCCGGTCGGTGACGTCCTGCTCCGGTACGAAGCTCTCGCTGGCCGCGATGCGGCCGGCGAAGTCGGGGTGAGCGGCGTCGATCCCGGTGTCCAGCACCGCGACGTCCACGCCCTGCCCCGTGTTCCCACCCGCCCAGACCTCGGGCGCGCCGATCTGCGCGGTGGTGTCGGACAGCGTGGACTTGACCTTTCCGTCCAGCCACACCTTCGCGATGCCGCCCGCCAGTGCCGCCGGCGCCGACCCGGCCGAGCGTGCCCCCGCGGACGCAGCCCCGGCACCGGTGAGGGAAAGCCAGAAGTCCGCCGCCCGCGTGTGCTTCGCGGATATCGCCGCGCCCTGGATGCTGCTCAAGGCCAGGGTCCTGCTGGCGCCCTCCGGGGTTTTGAGGCTGCGCGAGCGCGCCGCCGCGTCGGTGTATGTGACGATCAGCGGCAAGTGGTCACTGCGCGCGTCGTCATAGCCGTCCGCAAGCAGCTCGGTCACGTTGAACAGGTGCTCGTCCAGCGCCCCGGACGCGACGAACGGCAACGCCTCGGCGGGATACACGTAGATGTCGTCACCGACCGACATGACGTGAGCGCCACCGGTCCTGCCCTGCGGATCAGTCACCGACGTGACCGAGTGCCTGCCGCCGTTCGCGGCCACGGTGACCTTGTCACCGGTGATCAGCGTGACGGTGCGCACCATCGCCGAACCGGCGGCGGAGGTTGCGGTAGGGGATGGGGACGTCAAGGGGGCTTCGGCCGATGTGGCAGGACCGGTGGCCGTCAGCACCACCAGGGCGGTGACGGCTGCTGTCAGCCCGCCTCTGCGGGAGGGAGGCATATGCAAAGGAACCTCACGAAGTAGATGTGCAGAAGTCCTTGGCAGTCAGCCACCCGTTCGGATCAGTGTAAAGTCAGCGCTTTGGCACTTCTGTGCCACGTCACCAAGTGGACATGAAGAAGTCGGCGCAATGATCACTGAACAGGACATGGTGCAAAGTGCGAGGAATTATCGGCTTCTTGCGGAAGCCCAACCATGCGAGCCGACCGCCGCTGTCTTGCGCAGTACGGCCAGTTGGGCCTCATTCATACGCAACGCCCGAGCCGAAATCCGCATCGGCCCTAACCTGCAGCTCACGTGACCCTTTGGCGAATCGTCATACCGGCCTTCTTACCTTCGTCGACAGCCCGGGGTTGCTGCGAGCAGGCACGACGCTCCGGATGTCCAGCCCGCATGCCCGCGGTTCGGCGTCCTGGCCCTGGGTTTCTCGTCCCGATGGCCGAAGTGGTGCGTCGAATCGATCGACGATGTCGTCCTTTGCACGGCGCGACGGCAGCAGATCGAGGGACCCCAACGGGAGGCAACCGACGACCGGGGCTTGTTCCTCTGGCCGCCACCACGGCTTCCCGCTCGATATCAGGCGGGCAAAGACCCAGAGGTGGGGGGCATGATGGAAGATACGCCCTTGGGGTTGGTTGGACTCGATGCACAGGCGGAGGCCGTCTATCGCCATCTGCTGGTGCGCGGTGGCGGGACTGTCGACAACATAGTGGCGGCATTCGGAGTGAGTTTCGAGCACGCGTTGGCGTTGCTCGAAGGTCTGCACCACTCCGGGTTGGTCAGCCGTAGATCCTCAGGGGAGTTCCTCACGGTGGATCCCCGTCACGCGCTGCGGACACTGGTGGAGTCACGTGAGCGTCAGCTGGCTGCCGTGCGGGACACGGCAGGGCGGCTGGGTGAGATCTTCGACGACGCCAGGCGGTCGAGTACGGCCGATTCCGCCACCAGGACGATCAGCAGGCCGGAGGAAGTCGGTGACTGCTACTACCGCTTGAAGCAGGCTGCCCGATCCGAGATCTGCGCCATGGACCGCCCTCCGTTCCTGCTGGCTCCGAATGGACCACTCGACGAGGCGGCGGTCCGGCGCGGGGTGCGGGTGCGCGTCGTCTACGCGGCTGCCAGTTTCGATGCTGAAAGCGGCTGGCAGGCGCTGGGCAGTCTCGTGTCGCGTGGGGAGGAAGCCAGGGTCGCGCCGACGCTGCCCATCAAGTTGGCGATGGCGGACCGATCGGCTGCGATGGTGTCGCTGAGCCTGTCAGCCGACAGCAACGAGTGTCTCTATACCGAAGCGCCCCCCTTGCTGCAGGCATTGACCGAGCTCTTCGAGCATTACTGGGCCACTGCGCCCTCACTGAGTGGTGGCCCCGGCTCCGAGTCGTTGCCGTCACCAGGGCCGTCCACCCAAGGCGACCAGACGCGGAAGCCCACCAACGAAGAACGGAACCTGCTTGCGCTCTTTGCTGCGGGGGTCAAGGACGACGCCATTGCCCGCCAGTTCGGGGTTTCGACACGAACGCTGCGGCGGCGGATCCAGGACCTTTACACAGAGCTGGGGACCACCAACCGGTTCGGCGCTGGTGTCGCGGCAGCTCGACGCAACTGGGTTTGAACCGGCCCCGGTTCGCTGGAGATCTCAGTGCGTTGTGGCAAACGGAACCCCACGTCGTTCCGCCCGTGAGCTTCTGCACGGGCGGTTTTGCTGTTCAGCACTGTTGAGTGGAGGGGGCTGCACTCATACGGCCCGCCTGTGGTGCGGGCCGCCATGCGGCTCATCTCGCCCGCCGTCACGGGGCGGTGGTGGATGCGGTCGATGCCTCGCCCAGCCAGATCGAGCGTGCCCGCGCCCGGGCGACTTGTGAGAGGAGCCCGGCAGGGATCGAACGCGCGGAGAGGCTACCGCCCACACCGGCCCGCGCAGCGTGGACCGTCGCACTGCTCCATGCGGCCCGCGCCGCGAAGGAATGACCGGCAGCCGAGCACGGCCCTGCCGTCACCCCATCAAGGGCTGGAGAACGACGACACCCACAACCGCATCCCATCGGGCGGTCTCGCAAGCGCGCCGTCACCCGGCTCGCCGACGGCGAGCTGCCCGACGCTGCCCACAACCGTCGACAACCCGCAAAAACACGGGACTTGACGTTCTCCGCCCCTTCAGGAATGACAATTGCTCTCAGCCAATGGCTCCCAGAGTTCAGGGGCCTACGTTCCGGAACTCGGGCCCGGGGGGCACGTACTGATCCCACTCGTGGCGCGTGAGTGCGCGCCCCGCCACGTTGCAGGCCGGGGCATCCTCGGAGGAACCCGGTGAAACTGGCGACCTCGCGTAATCGGGACGCTCGTGCACAGGGCGCGCAGATCGTACGTCCTCAAGGTCCTTACCCGTCGCGGAGTGCTCGTCAGTCGGTGGTGAGGTGGGTGGCGTAGAAGTTGGTGAGCTTGTCGATGGCGGGGTCGATGTACTCCTTCTTGTCGTAGAGGTCGACGTGGCTGGCGCCCTTGATCCAGTGGATCTCCTTGGGGCCGGTGGCGCGCTGGTGGGCCTCGACGGCCATCCAGGCGGTGACGGCGCGTTCGCCGATGATCTGGAGGATGGGGCGGGGGCCGATCAACGGGACGGCGAAGAAGGCATCGTGGAAGGCCATCCTGTCGATGCTCTCCCAGGCGAGGGTCTTCGCGGAGCGCTCGTGCTGGCCGCGCTGGGTGCAGTAGTACTCGAAGCCTTCGACGCCGTGCTGGCCGCCGAGCGCGCGAGCCTGCTCGGCGGTCTCCGGGAACATGGTCATCGTGCCGGGGTCCTCGCCGCGTGCGGCGGCGCTGCGGGCCGCTGCGGCGGCGTCCAGCAGGGCCTGGAAGACGGCCGGGTCCTGGGTGCCGTCGGCGCCGAGACGGAACTGGCGGGCGGGCTCGGCGGTGGACACGGTGGCTACGGCCTTGACGCGGTGGTCGCCGCCGGTGGCGGCTAGCGAGTAGCTGCCGGAGGCGCAGATGCCCAGAAGGCCGATCCGGTCGGCGTCGACCTCGTCGAGGGTGGTGAGGTAGGAGACGGCGGCCTTGAAGTCCTCCACCCGCTGGGCGGGGTCTTCCAGGCCACGGGGCAGGCCGCCGGACTCGCCCTGGTAGGCGGCGTCGAAGGCGAGGGTGACGAACCCGCGCTCGGCCATCAGCTGCGCGTACGTGCCGGAGGTCTGTTCCTTCACGCTGGTGCCGGGGTGACCGACCACGAGTGCCGGCCGCGGACCCGACGCCGGCGTGTCGGGGGTGTAGAGGTGGCCGGCGAGCGGGATGCCGGCGCTGTCGAAGCTGACGGTGGTCTGAGCCATGAGGGACTCTCCGTGAGACGGTGATGACGTGTTGTAACGCACCGGCGCGGCGGACTCGGGGTGCGCACCCTGCCGGGCACACATCCACGTTCTGTCAGTCTCCGCACGAGCGGGAGAGCCAGGTTTCTGCCTGGGAAAGAACTTGCCCCCTCAAACATGTGCCATGGTCGTCGCGGCGCAATGACACTGGAGAGCATGACTTCAGACTCCGACTCCCGGACGCTGGGCGCCTTCCTCAGGGCCCGCCGGGCCCAGCTGCGCGGGAGTGCGGCCTTCCCGAGACGGACTCCGCCCGCAAAGTCGCCGGACTGCGCCGCGAGGAGGTCGCCCAGCTCGCCGCCATCAGCGTGGACTACTACACGCGACTGGAACAGGGCCGCGTCCGGGCGTCCGTACCCGTGCTGACCACCCTGGCCCGCGCCCTGCGCCTCGACGACGACCAGCAGAAGTACCTCTACGAACTCGCCGGCCGAACCGACGCCCACCCGCGCCGCCGCCGACCCGCCCAACGTCGACGGCGTCTCCCTGACCGCATCCCCCGGCCGCCGTATCGGCTTGATCGGGGAGAACGGCACCGGCAAGACAACCCTGCTGCGCCTGCTGGCCGGCGCGGACGACCCCGACTCCGGCACCGTCAACCGCCCGCCCGACGTGGGCTTTCTCCAGCAGGAGATGCCCTTCGCCGCTGAGGCGACCGTCGCCGATGTCCTCGACGACGCCCTGCGCGAAACCCGCGACATCCTCGCCGACCTTGAACGCCTCACCGTCCTGCTGGGCCGCACGGCCGAGGACGACCCAGGCCATCCCGCCCTGCTCGACGCCTACGGCACCCGCCTCCAGCAGGCCCAGGACCGCGAGGCAAGGGACGCCGACCGCCGTGCCGCCCTCGTCCTGGACGGCTTGGGCCTCGGCGGCTTCGGCCCCAACCGCTGCCTTTCCTCGCTCTCCGGAGGGCAGCGCGGCCGCCTCGCACTGGCCACCCTGCTGATCCGGCGGCCTACCGCCCTCCTCCTGGACGAGCCCACCAACCACCTCGACGACACGGCCTCCGCCGTCGTCGAACAACAGGTGCGCGACCTGCCCGGCGTCACTGTCCTGGCCAGCCACGACCGCGCCTTCCTGCACCGACCTGCGCCCGCGCCCCAGTACCTATTTTTCCATCAACGCGCATGATTGTGACGGCGGTTACCGGTGAAGGCCAGGGCCTGCGGTGGCGGCACGGGCAGTCGCCGACCAGGCGATCGGGGGCAATGCCATGGTCGCGGAGGCCATCGTCGATGCCGGCGACGAGTACGAACAGTTCGCCGCCTTCCAGGCGGTCGTCGAGGACCGCCTGGCCTCGAAGTTCGGGGCCGGTCCGGACTATGGCCCGCTGTGGATCAGTGACGCCCACAGGTGTGGTCGGCCGGCGTGCTCGGCGCGCAGGCGCCGGATGACGCGGTGGAGCACGACCGGCGCATCGTCGGCGGACGGCGTGTCCGGCATCAGTCGGTAGAAGTGGTCGGCCGCGCCGGCCGCGACGCGGTCGTCCAGTGGCCACAGACTCGCGACGACGTGCCGGAACCCGGCCAGTTGGAACGCGGAGGCGAGGTGGATGGACTCGTCCGCGTGCCGCCAGCCGACTCGTCCGGTGGAGCACGCGGACAGGTATGCCAGTTCGGCCTCGCGGAGGTTGAGGCGGCCGATCTTTGCGATGGGCAGCACACCGTCGTGGAGGTGAAGCCCGCCTTGGGAGGGCGCGTCGGGGTCGGTGCCGGCGTGGCAGGCGAAGTGCGCCCAGCTCGCCTCGGGGAGCGCGCCGGTCACGCGGGCCTCGGTGGCCTGCTCGTTGGTGAGCAGTGGCATGTCGGGATGGGCGGTGTGCAGGCTCGCCGCCTCGGCGGCAGTGGCCGGCAGGTCCGGCAGACCCGGGGTTTGGTCGAGGGCCACTGTGAGCCGGTGCAGGGCCGTCGAGGCCGGGCGTCCGCGTGCATGGGCGAGGGCGCGCAGGGTGGGCGTGTATGACGAGATCACCCGGTCGAGCGCCCCGGCCTGGCCGGGGCGCCCGGCCGCGTGCAGCGGCAGCAGTCCGAGCAGCCCGGTCGGCATCCACCACACGCGGGGCAGTACGTGGTCGTCCGGGCGGAGCCGGCGTTCGACGGCCTCGAGGACCGGCGCGACCGCCGTGTCCCACAGCCAGCCGAGCAGCTCCGTCAGCACCCGTTGCCGGCGCAGCTCGCCGGTGAACGAGCCGGCGTCGTGCGTGGCTTCTGTCAGCTCGGCGGCCCGCGCCTCGACGTCGGCCAGCCGCAGTTCGGGCAGCGGCACCAGCAGCGGGGGCCCGTCGGCGGTGACGACGATGCCGTCGCACCGCTGCAGGCCGGCGTTGAGCAGCACGACCGCCCCGCCGGTGGCGGTCGGCCGCAGCTCGGTCCACGTCGGCGGGAGCAGGAACCGGTCAAGGCCCGGCAGCCGGCGGATCTCCGCCAGTACGGCGTCGTACTCGGCCCACAGCCGTTTACGCCGGTCGACGTGGTCGAGGTCCTGGCCGCCGGGCGGCGCCATGGCTGGGGGATCCGGCGCATTGAGGGCGTCGCGAACGCGGCGCAGGCGGCGGGCCTGTGCGGGGTGCTCGGCTTCGAGATCGGCGAGAGGCGTCCTCAGGGCCAGCCGGGACGCCAGCAGGACCGCCCGGCCCAGCTCACCGGCCCGGACCGCGCCGCCCGGATCGTCAAGGGCGCAGTGCACGGCGATCGTCTCGCCGACCAGTCCACGGTTCGCGCCGAGGCGGTGTTCGTGGTCCGCCGATGAGGTCTCCCGCGCCGCGACCAAGGGGAGCAATTCTACGGCCGTGTCGAGCAGCAGCCGGGCGGTGTGCCGTTCGTCCAGTAGGTAGGCGAGCCGGCCGGCCGCCCAGCAGGCGCGGAGCCGGTCGAACGGGGGCGCCGTCGTGGCCGCGAGCGCACCCTCCGCGAGCCGGGCGATCAGCGACCGGTCGAGGGCGCCGCCGGTGTTCCACCGCCTTGTGTAACAGGTTCCGAGGAGGTAGATGCGTGCGGCACGCCTGGGATGCTCGTCGGGGGTGGCCGCGACCGCCCGTTCCGCGGCGTCGACGGCGCGGTCGAGGTCCGACGTGGCGCCGGTGTTCTGGAACCGCAGCCGGTAGGCGTTGCCGAGGTTGAACAGATGCCGTGCGCGGTCCGGGTGGTCGGCGGGGACGGCGACGGCAGCCTCCCGCGCCAGGTCGACGGCGCGGTCCACGTCGGCCGGATCGCCCGAGTGCTCGTACCGTGCCTGATGGGCCCGTCCGAGGTTGAACAGGCGCAGCACCCGGTCGGGATGGTCCGCGGGGGTGGCCGCGAGCGCCAGGAGCGCGACGTCGACGGCGCGGTCGAAGTCGGTCCCGGCGCCGCTGCGCCGGGACCGCGCCTGGTAGGCGACCGCGAGATTGGACAGGTACAGTGCCCGGCTCGGGTGGTCGGACGGCACGGCGGCCACGGCACGTTCCTTGTGGCCGATGGCCCGGTTCAGGTCGTCAAGGCTGCCGCTGTGCTCGAATCGTTGCTGGAGGGCATCGCCGAGGTTGTTCAGGCGCATCGCACGGTCGGGGTGGTCGTCCGGCGTGGCGGCCACCGCGCGTCTTTCGGCGTCGATGGCCGCGTCCACATCGGACTCCTCCCCGGTGCGGGCGAACCGGGACCAGTAGGCGAGGCCGAGGTTGGACAGGCGGTACGCGAGATCCGGGTGGTCGGCCGGTGTGGCGGCCACGGCCTGTTCGTGATGCGCGACGGCCCGGTCCAGGTCGGCCACGTCCCCCAGCCGATCGAACCGCGCCCGGTATGCGATACCGAGGTTGGACCGGAACGTCGCGAACTGGCGGTGACCGTGGGACGTCGCGGCGACCGCACGACCGAGGTGGTCGATGGCCCGGTCCAGGTCGGCCACGTCCGCCAGCCGGTCGAACCGCGCCTGGTACGCCATGCCGAGGTTGGACAGGTGGACCGCACCGTCTGGAGCGTCGTGCGGGGTGGCGGCCACCGCGTGTTCGTGATGCTCGATGGCCCGCGCCAGGTCGGCCAGGCTCCCGGTCCGCTCGAAGCGGTCGTGGTAGGCGACGGCGAGGTTGGACAGGACGGTCACTCGACTCGGGCCGGCGGTGTCGGCGGCGACAGCCTGTTCCCCGATGCCGATGGCGCGGTCAAGGTCCACCGGACGGCCCGCCCGTTTGAACCGCGCCCGGTAGGCGGTGCCGAGGTTGGTCAGGGTTGTCGACCTGTGAGGGGAGTGGGCAGGGGTGGCGGTCATCGCGTGCTCGCCTGTGCCGATGGCGCGGTCCAGGTCCGCCATGTTTCCGGTTGCCTCGAACCGCAGCAGGAAGCCCGCGGCGAGATTGGACAGGTACACCGCGATGTTCGGGGTGGCGCCGGTCGCGACAACCGCCTGTTCCCCGAACTGAATAGCCCGGTCCAGGTCGTTGGGGTGCCCGACCCGCTGGAACCGCAGGAGGTGGGTGGCGCTGAGGTTGGACAGGATCAGCGCGGTGTTCGGGTCGCCGTCGTGGAGGGCCGCGATGGCCTGTTGCCCGATGCCGATCGCCTGGTCGGCGTCGCCCCCCTGTCCCGTCAGCGCATACCGCGCCCGGTGGGCTTCGGCGAGGTTGAACATGCGGGTGGCGCGGTGCGGATGGCGGTGAGGTGTCATGGCGACGACGCCCTCGAACAACACGATGCAGGTGCCCAGCAGGACCGGGTCACGCAACCGGATGGCCCGGTTCAACACGTCGACCGCCTGCTGGTTCAGGAGCTCCGGATCGGGCCGGTGGTCGGAGGACATCGACCGTGAGACTATCGGCTCACTGACGGAAAAAAAGGGGGGCGGGTGGACGCCGAACGATCGGCCCTGACCACGCTGTGCCAGGAGTTCGACGCGCTGATCAGCGAGACTAGGCACCACTCCACGGAACGTCAGGAACTGCTGGAACGGATCAGGGCCGAGGCGCGGGCCCGGCGCCCGGTGCTCACCCTGCTCGGCCAGTTGCTGAACACCGATCGTGAGACAACCCTGCGGACGCTCGCGACGGGGCTGCCGGGAGCCGGGCCGGGCACCGCCCGTCAGGAGGCCTTCCGCTGCCCGGACGGCGCCTGCGACCGGACGGCGGTTCCGCCCCCGGCGGGGGCGATCCCGCGCTGCGCCGTCATGGGCCGGCTCATGGAGCGGAGGTAGCGCAGGTGGGAGGGTTCTTCCAGCAGTTGGCCAAGACGCTGGCCGACCGGTGGATCAGCCTGCTCGTGCTACCCGGTGCGTTCTTCCTCGGCGGGGTGTGGCTGTCCGTCAGCCTCGGCCACGCCGACGCGTGGAACGTCGCACTGCTGACCCGGCAGGCCGAGAACGCCGCCACCACCATCGCGGACCTGCCGACCGGGGCACAGGCACTACTCGTCGTAGCCGTACTGGCGGCCGCCGCCGGTACGGGCTTCGTCGTGCAGGCACTGGCCGGAGTCACCCGGCGCGTCTGGCTGGGGCAGTGGCCCCGCCCCCTCGGCCCGGTCGCGGCGGCGCGGACGGCCCGCAGGCGAGCGCACTGGCACCGGCTCGTCGAGGAGCGCCGGGCACTCGAACGCGCGAGCCCGGGCACACGCACCCGCGAACAGCAGGACGAGATCGACACCGTGGCCCACCGCCTCACCCGGCTGGCCATGGCTGAACCGGGCAGGGCGACCTGGATGGGCGACCGCATCCACGCCGTGGAGTCGATCGCGTACCACCGCTACGGACTCGACCTGAGATACGGCTGGTCCCGGCTCTGGCTGGTCCTGCCCGACGCCACACGTACCGAACTCACCGCCGCGCACTCTGCATTCGCCGCCGCGGTCGCCACCGGAACCTGGGCCGGGCCCTACGTCCTGCTCGCCGTGGTGTGGTGGCCTGCCGTGCTGGTCGCCGCAGGCATCGGCCTGACCGGTTGGGCCCGCGCCCGCGCCGCCGTGGCCGATTTCACCACCCTGACCGAGGCCGCCCTCGACCTGCACGGCCGTACGCTGGCGGCCGCGCTGGGGGTCGGCGACACCGCGCAGGAGACCGGCCCCCTCACGATCAGCGAGGGCGAGCGCATCACCGACCTCGTGCGGAAGGGCCGCTAGCGTCGCCCTTCAACGCCTGAAGACCTGGAAGACCTCCCGTGACCCCGACTACGCGGCCAAGAAGGCCCGTGTCGAGCACCTCTACGCGATCGCCGACGGCGAAGTCATACCTGAGGAGGGCGAACCGGAAATGGGTTTTCTGTATGGACGTCGCGTGACCCTGAGCGATCGATGCGAGTTACTCACCGTCAACACAGTGACGTGCGATTGACGTGTGATTGAGCGTTCGTTTCGGGTAGTGTGGGGGGCGGAGGTGACGCTGTGTCCGATGAGCAGAACAGGCTCTTCACCGCGGTCGATGCCTTGCTGGAGCAAGCTGCAGCGCCGGATGCGCTGCCTGCCCCGGCGGAGCGCAAGCGGCTGCGTGAGGCGGCGAGTCTGAGTCAGGAGCAGATTGCGCAGGCTCTGAGGGTGCGGCGGGAGACGGTGACCGGTTGGGAGTCGGGCCGTACCGAGCCGCGGCCGCCCAAGCGGGCCGCCTACATCCGGCTCCTGGACGGCCTCGCCACCCGCTTCCCCGCGCCCCAGCCCGCTGCCGCCGACCCGGCACCGCAGAGCCCCACCCCTCCGGCCGCCGCAGCGCAGCCGGCGCCCCCCGCGTCAATCGCGACTCCTCAAGCGCAGCCTGCGTCGTCGGCTGCTGCATCAGCGGCACCGCGCCGATCGGCTGCCGCAAAGGCCACCGCGACAAAGGTGCCCTCGACCGCCACGGATGAGCGCTTCACCAACGGACCGCTCGCCGTCGTCGACGGGGACGGCTCCGCGTACTGCGTCGGCGGTCTGGTGCTGGACTGCCCCCTCACCGACCTTCCGGCGCTGGTGGAGTGGACGCTGCGCGAGGCGAAGCTCGGCGCGCCCCGCCTTCATCGCTCAGGCAAGGACTCCGACCCGCTGATCGTGCTGACCGCGTCCGCCGCCGAACGCCTCGGCCTGCCGCCCGTGCTGGAGGACCGGCGTGGCCTGCGCCTGCCCGACGACCACAAGGCCGTCCGGCAACTGGCTGCGACGAAGTGGAAGTTGACCAAGCGGGGTTTTGGCCCCTGGGCGCGGGTCTACCGCACCGCCGAAGGGACACGCCGTCACTGCGTCCAGTTCGCCGTCCTGCCCTGGGACGCGTTCGACACCCGCGCCTGGGGCCCCGCCGACCAACTCGAGCCGGCCGAACTCGCCCGCCTGCTCGGCACCTACGCCACCCGCGTGATCACCCCGCGCGGCTCCACCGCCGTCACCGGCCTGGAACTGATGACCGCGCTGCGCCCACCGACCCGCGCGGTCAAAGACCCCGCCACCGGCGGCTGGGTGTCCGGCCCGATGCCCGGCTCGCTGACCGAACCGGTCGAGTGCGCGCCACCGGAGGCCCCCGACGGGCACCCGGCCGTCGCCGCCCTGTATCCGCGCTTCCACCAGCGCACCCCCGACCAGGTCCAGAACGAAGAGGCCTACCAGTGGGCGAGGCCGCTGACCGACGCCGAGTGCATGAAGCCCTACGTGGTCGGCATCGACGTCAACATGGCCTTCGCGGCAGCCGCCAACCGGCTCACCATCGGCCTGTCCGCCCCCGTCCACGTCCGCCGACCGGCCTTCGACGCGAAACTGCCGGGGGCGTGGCTGGTCGACCTGTCCCACATCACCTTCGACGAACGCCTGCCGAACCCCTTCACCCCCAACGGCGAACCCCCGCAGGGTCCGGCCTGGTACGCCACCCCCACCGTCGCCTACGCGATCGAACTCGGCCACCCGGTCAGCCCACTCGAGGCCTACCTGCGCCACGAGCACGGCCCATACCTGGACGCCTGGTACACCCGGCTCCGCGACGCCTACATCGCCACCATGGCCGACCTCGGCATCACCCCCGGCATGCCCGAAGAGCAGTTCCTGGCCGCCATGGCCACCTGTCAGCAGACCGACCCCGTCGCCGCCGCGGTCCTCAGCGCCGTCAAGGCAACCGTCAAGGGCGGCATCGGCAAGCTGCGCGAGCGGCCACGCAGCGGCGGTTGGCGCCCGGGCGAACCCTGGCCCGCGCTCACCCGCCCGACCTGGCGTCCCGACATCCGTGCTGCTGTCATCGCCAACGCCCGCATCAACATGCACCGCAAGATGCTCAAGCTCGCCACCGACGCCGGCCTCTATCCGGTCGCGGTCCTGTCCGACTGCGCCGTCTACGCCTCCGACGGCCCCAGCCCACTCGACTTCCTGCCCTATCAAGACGGCAAGCCCCTGCCCGGAGGCTTCCGGCTCGGCGTGTCACCAGGCATGATCAAGCACGAAGGCACCCAAAGCGTGCTGTGGGCCGAAGGCCTGATGGAGGAGCACGGACCGGACGTGAACATCGCCCGGCACATCAAGACCGGCATCCTCTCCAGCCAGGACGACGGGGAGTAGACACCGATGGGCCTCCTCGCCGACAGCCTCGACAAAGCCGACACGGCACACTTCACCCGCCCGATCCCGAAGTCTGCGCGCACGCAGATGCAGTACCTGGTGAAGCAGACCAAGGGCACCAAGGCCGCAGCCGACCTGCTCGGCATCACCCAGCGCACCGTCGAGCGCTACCTCAAAGGACAAATCAAGCACCCCCGCCGCGAACTCGCCGAACGGCTTGCCGCCGAGGTCCGCAAACGCTGGCAGCCCCGGGTACGGGACAGAGCGAAGCAACAAGCCGCCACCACCGGCGGCATCTACATCGACACCCGAGCCAGATTCGGGTTCACCGCAGCCCCCGGCACCACCGACGACCCGCGGCTACGGCCCATCACCCAAGGACTTCCACCCGACTACGCCCAACTCCTCTTCGACGCCCATGCCGCCGGCGCCACCGAGCAACAACTGCAGAACATCGTCGCCGAGGGCCTCCAGGAGATCTACTTCAAAGACCGCGGACAGCGTGCCCAGGGCCTTCTGGTGGAGCTCACCGACATCGATTACATCGACGTCGACTACTGACCGAGCCCCGGATCCCCGCTTATTGGAGCGGAGGCACTGCGCGGGAGGAGGACGTCAGCAGGCCGAAGGCAGATTCCCTTGGGTCCTGGAACAGCCTGGCGCTCGTTGTGCGTGACTGTCTGGGCCAGCAGCGCTATGTCGTCGTGGTGGCGGACGCCGGTCTCGCGGAAGACGACCAGGGCCTTCGTGTGGGCGTCGGTGGCCCCACCGAAACGGCCCGCCTCGACCAAGGGAGGCCAAGGTTGCTCAGAGCGGCGCCTTCGCGGTGGCGGTCGCTCTCCCAGGCGCTGTGTCGGCCCCCTGCACGTTGTCCCCGCCCAGGGGTGTTCGGCCCGCGTTCTGCTGCCTGAACGGGTAGCGCTCGTATCGTGCCTGGGTCCTGGGGGAGTGGGTGACACAGTGGCGGCGACGGCGGACGTCGTCGCTGAAGCGGCGAGTGCGCACACGAGCAGTCCAGGCAGACCTTGGTTGACTTTTCTCGGTCTTCCTGGCTCGGTTGCCAGGTCTTCGGTGTAGGCGTAGAGCCACGCGCGTGTGCTCGGGCTGGTGTCTGAGGGGAGCAATGCTCGGATGTCTGTGGCTCACTCCTGGTGGAAGGAGGCGTACCTTCCCGATGGATCGATCGATAGGTCGTCGAGCAAGGCCGACGTTGCCGCGTCGGTCGGGAAGGCACGCCTGTGCTTGCGGTAGTCAACGAGGACGGCACCACGCCGAGCGGCAGTTCGCTGCTGGATGAGATTACGCACCGCCGCCCTGGCCCCGAGGCGGCCCGGGCGTGAGCGCCCTCGTGGCCCAGGCCATCAGCACCAGGCGGCTGGACCTGCTGCCCCTGCTCGTCGAGCACGCCGAGGAGATGGCCGCGGTGCTGTCCGATCCCGCCCTGTACACCTTCACCGGCGGCACACCGGACACCCCGCAAGCCCTGCGCTCGCGGTACGAGCGCATGACCGCAGGCTCTCCCGATCCGGCCGTCTCCTGGCTGAACTGGGTGATCCGGCTCCGTGACGAGGGCCGCCTGACGGGCACAGTCCAGGCGACGGTCAGCCCTTCCGCCGTCGCCGAGATCGCCTGGGTGGTGGGGACCCCGTGGCAGGGGAGGGGCATCGCCACCGAAGCAGCCCGAGGACTCGTCGACTGGCTCAGCCGACAGCCGGTACACACCGTCATCGCCCACATCCACCCCGAACATCGGGCATCCGCTGCTGTCGCCACTGCCGCCGGGCTCACACCCACCGACGAGTGGCACGAAGGCGAGATCCGATGGCAGCGGAGCCTCAGACGATGACTCCGACGATCCACAGATCTTGACTGTTACTCGCCGCAGCCTGCGCTCCTGGCGCAGCAACGGTTGAACCAGAGCCGACCGGAGTGCCCGCGCGCCTGCTGCGACGATCCATCCCGACCGGCGGACGTCCCAGGCCCGGTCTGTATTGCACAGGCTGGGCCGCCGCAGGTCCCGGGCAATACGGGGGAGGGGGTGGCAGGCGTTCGCAATCGT
>NZ_JAYWVC010000096.1:0-30285 GCF_036281785.1 Streptomyces chiangmaiensis
CGTTCCCGCCGGTGTTGCCGTTCCCGCCGCCGTTGCCGGAACCGCCCTCGGTGGTGCCGGTGGACGTACCCGCCGAGTTGCCCGTGGAGGTGCCCTCGGACGTACCCGTCGAAGTGCCCTCGGACGTACCCGTCGAGGTGCCCTCGGACGTACCCGTCGAAGTGCCCTCGGACGTACCCGTCGAAGTGCCCTCGGACGTACCCGTGGACGTGCCCTCGGACGTACCCGTCGAAGTGCCCACGGAGGTGCCCTCGGACGTGCCCTCGGAGCTGCCTCCGATCACGTTGACATTCGCGCCGATGTTCACGCCACCGTCGCTGTCTCCGTCGGGCGTGGACACGCCCAGGGAAACCGGGCCCACATCGACCTGCTGGTCCAGGGCGGAAGCCGCGCCCGCAGCAGTCAGCGAGGCGCCCGCGGCGATCACGGCACCGGCGGCTATCCGCGCCACACGGATCCGCGTCTTCTTGGTCATCTACCTACTACCCCCAGTAGCTGATCGTCGTTGGAGCAGCGCACGGGGCCACGGCATCGGGGACGGTTGTAGCACTGGAGCCCCCCGGTTCACATGCGCCCCATAGTCACGCATGCCACGCTTCAGACTTCCGAGTTTTCACAGCAACGTCAAGGTCGTTGCGCGCGCGATGTCCAATTGGTGATTGTTTGTGGGAGACACAGTCTGTGAGTGTGATGTAAAACCCAGACATCGGGCCACAGAAAAGGCAACCACCCCTGCGCGAGGGGCAGTTGCCTTATCAACAAAGCATCACTCTTCGGTGGTGCTTTCGACGTGCGCCATCGGGCTTACTTCTCCTGCTGCTTGCGCCAGCGAATTCCGGCCTCGATGAAGCCGTCGATCTCGCCGTTGAACACGGCCTCGGGGTTGCCGACTTCGTACTCGGTGCGCAGGTCCTTGACCATCTGGTACGGGTGCAGGACGTACGAACGCATCTGGTTGCCCCAGGAGTTGCCGCCGTCGCCCTTGAGGGCGTCCATCTTGGCCTGCTCCTCCTGCCGGCGCCGCTCGAGGAGCTTGGCCTGCAGGACGTTCATCGCGCTGGCCCTGTTCTGGATCTGGGACCGCTCGTTCTGGCAGGTGACGACGATGCCGGTGGGGAGGTGCGTGATCCGCACGGCAGAGTCGGTCGTGTTGACGCCCTGGCCGCCGGGGCCGGAGGAGCGGAACACATCGACGCGGAGGTCCGAGTCGTCGATCTCGACGTGATCGGACTGCTCGACGACGGGAAGGATCTCCACGCCCGCGAAGGAGGTCTGGCGCCGCCCCTGGTTGTCGTAGGGGGAGATACGGACGAGCCGGTGCGTGCCCTGCTCGACGGAGAGGGTGCCGTAGGCGTACGGCGACTGGACGGCGAAGGTCGTGGACTTGATCCCTGCCTCTTCCGCGTACGACGTGTCGTAGATCTCGGTCTTGTAGCCGTGCTGCTCGGCCCATCGCAGGTACATGCGCTGGAGCTTTTCGGCGAAGTCGGCGGCGTCGACGCCACCGGCCTCGGCGCGGATGTTGACGAGCGCCTCACGGGCGTCGTACTCGCCGCTGAGAAGCGTCCGCACCTCCATCTCGTCCAACGCCTTCTTGACGTCGGTGAGCTCGGTCTCGGCCTCGGCGCGGGTGTCCGGGTCGTCCTCGGCCTCGGCGAGCTCGAAGAGCACCCCGAGGTCGTCGATCCGGCCGCGCAGGGCCTCGGCCTTCCTCACCTCGGACTGGAGGTGGGAGAGCTTGCTGGTGATCTTCTGCGCCTCGTCCGGGTTGTCCCACAGGGACGGCGCGGCCGCCTGCTCCTCGAGCACGGCGATGTCTGCCCTCAACCGGTCGAGGTCCAGAACGGCCTCGATCGACTCCATGGTCGAGGAGAGGGACTTGAGCTCTTCGGATACATCGACGACTGCCACGCATCCAGCGTAACGGCTCCGCCGGGCGGTGAACGCCGGGTGACCGCCGGTTACGGAAGCGCCCGGCACCGGGGCCGGTCCGGGCCGCGGCCCCGGCCACACCGCATCGGCCGGAGGGACCGAGGCGGGACGCGGACAGCCGACCGCGCGCCCGTTGTCAGGGCGACGCCGGGGCCGAGTTCTGCGTCGCCGGGGACTGCCCGTCGTCGGCGTCGGACGTCGCCAGCCACGCCCCCACCCCGACCGCCGCCAGCAGGACCGCCGTCACCGCGCCCAGAACGAGCCGCCGGCGGCGGGCCTGCGCCCGGTGGCGGGCCGACCCCGGGCGCAGGGCGCCCGTGGCGCGGGGCACGCGGGCCGTGCCCCGGGCGCCGCCGGCCAGCTCGTCCGGCCCCGGCACCCGCATCGACGTATGGGTGTCCCGGTTGGAGTCCGGCTTCGCCCCGGGCACCAACGGGACCGACCCACGGCGCTCCCGGGCCGTCACCGGCTCTCCCGGCTCCACCGCCTCGTACGGCTCTTCGGCCTGCTCCGCATCGGGCTCGTCCACGTCCAGTGGCGGAATCCCCGCCAGCAGCGGCACCTGCTCCCGCAGCCGTGCCGCAAGCTCCGACGCCCGCAGCCGGGACGCCGGCCCCTTCGCCAGACACTGCACGATCAGCTGCCACAGTTCGTCCGGAATGCCGGGGAGGGGCACGACGGTCTCGGTGACATGGCGCCGCAGTACCGCCCCAGGATGTCCGCCACCGAAGGGCGTGAAGCCCGCCAGGAGCTCGTACAGGACCGTCGCCAGCGCGTAGATGTCCACCGCCGCCGTCGGCGGCAACCCCTCCACCAGCTCCGGAGCGAGGTAGTCCGGAGTGCCGATGATCTTCGTCGCCCGGGTGCGGCGCGGGGAGTCGATCAGCTTGGCGACGCCGAAGTCGGTCAGCAGCGCCGGGTGCGCTCCGCCCGGGCCCAGCGGCCCCTGCATGTCCAGCAGCACGTTCTCCGGCTTCACGTCGCGGTGCACGACCCCGGCCGCATGCGCCGCCGCCAGCCCGTCCGCCACGTCCGCCACGATCGCCACCGCCGCCTCGGGCGCCAGCCGGCGCTCCCGTTCCAGGCGGGTCCGCAGATCGGTGCCCCGGACCAGGTCCATGACCAGCGCCAGGTCGTTGCCGTCGACCACCAGGTCCCGCACGGCGACGACGTTCGGGTGGTCGAGCCCCAGCAGCGCCGTGCGCTCCTGGACGAAGCGGCCCACGAGCTCCTGGTCGGACGCGAGGTCCTCCCGCAGCAGCTTGATGGCGACGGGCCCCTCCGGCCCCTCGCCCAGCCACACCGTGCCGGCGCTCCCCCGTCCCAGGATCTGGTTCGCGATGTACCGGCTGCCGATCTTCCGTGCCAAGACTGCTCCTACTGGGGACGCGTATTGCCGACGCTGCGCCGTTCCGGGTCCGTGATGCCGCGGCGGACGCCGCGAACCGACGGACCCGGTCGACAAAACTACGCGTCCGAGGCCGCAACCTTCACCGCCCAGGCGGAAATCACCCGTCAGGTGTCGACAAATCCCCAAGCTCGGTACGTTGTTGGGCCGTCTCGGCCGTCCGCCGCTCAGGGCTTGCTCTCGCCCAGCCTCCCGATCCAGCCGGTCACGGTCGAGAACCAGTCGGTCAGCTGCGCCCAGTACGACTTCGACGTACCGATCCACTCCTGCAACGGGCTGAACTCCCAGACCAGCCACCCGGCGACGAACAGGATGAGGATCGTGAACAGGCACCCCTTCAGGCAGCCGAGTCCCGGGATCTTCATCGGGTTGGCGCTGCGCTGCCGCGGCTCACGTGCCGGACGCGGAGCCGGCTGCCGGGGCTGCTGCGGCGCGGGCGCGTACCGCTGCGGCTGCTGCCGCTGGGGCGCGTACTGCTGGGGCTGCTGCGAATGCCCGTACCCGGGCTGCCGCCGCGACTGCTGCGGGCGGGCGACCTGCCGTTGCGGCCGGCGGCGCAGCGGGTCCTCGTCGGGGTCGAGGTACGCCTGGACCTGCGTCTGCTCGTTGCGGTCACGGGCCGCGCGCAGCTGGGTCTGCCAGGGGTGCGGCCCGTCCTGCGGGGGCTGCCCGCCCGGCTGGTGCTGCGGCACCGGCGGCATCATGGCCGTGGGGTCGGCGGGGCCCGAGGTGTGCGGCAGGACACTGGTCGCCGCGTTCGGGTCGTACCCGGCGGCGTTGTGCGGCAGCACCTGGGTGGGGTCGCCCGAGCCCGGGACGGTCGCCGGGTCCGGGTCCGGCGCGAGCAACGCGCCCACGCCCTCAGCGGCGGCGATCCGCGCGGAGTTCGCGTGCACGCCGACGCCGTCGGCGACGACCCTCAGTGCCCGCGCCAGGTTCTCGGCGCTGGGCCGCTCCTCCGGGTTCTTGCGCAGGCACCGCTCTATGACCGTCCACAGCGGGTCGGGCACCGTCGAGGGGCGGCGCGGCTCGGCGCTCAGGTGCTGGTGGAGCACCTCGAGGGCCGACCCACCGCCGAACGGGGGACGCCCGGTGACCAGCTCGTACAGCAGGATGCCGGCGCCGTAGATGTCGACGGCGGAGGTCTGCGGGTGGCCCTCGGCGGACTCGGGTGCGACGTACGCGGGCGTGCCCACGAACTCCTGCGTGCGCGTGAGGCCCGGCGAGTCGGCCAGTCGGGCGATGCCGAAGTCGGTCAGCATCGGGTGCATCTGGCCGCTCTCCTGCCGGAGCAGGACGTTCGCGGGCTTCAGGTCGCGGTGGACTACGCCGTCCGAGTGGCTCGCGGCCAGCGCGTCGGCGATCTGCGCGGTGAGCAGGGCCGCGGCGACGGGCGAGAACGGCCCGTTCTCGCGAAGGTAGCGGTGCAGGTCGGGGCCGTCGACGAGATCCATGACCAGCGCCAGCAGATCGCCCTCGACGACCAGGTCGCGCACCCGCACGATGTTCGGGTGGGTGAGGCGGAGCAGGACGGACCGTTCCCGCAGGAACCGCATCACGATGTCCGGATCGCTCGCCAGCTCCTCCTTGAGGACCTTGATCGCCACGGTCTCGCCGGGCTGGCCCGCGACGGCCGCCTCGGCACCCGCGGTCTCCCGCTGGCGGGCTCGCCAGACGGTGCCCGTGGCGCCGCGTCCGAGCGGCTCCTCGAGCAGGTACTTGCTGCCTACCGGCCGCACGTCATGCGCTCCCTGCTGCTTGCTTGTCCGGTCCGTCCACCCGTTCTAAGGGTGGTCCGACCCACTGTAGTGCCGCAGATCCTGGCACCGGGATGTCGACGGCTGTGCGTCCGCCGCCTTTCACAGCCATGGACGTCTGCGGACATGCCGCCGTTCCCCGTACCCGTATCCCCTGTCCATGGGCTCCCGCGTCCTTCCCCTTGCCGCACCCATTGGGGGATACGTACGCCACTCCCGTACATGTTCGATATTCGGCGGTCGACGGGAAGACGCTCGCTTCGGCACACATGGTTGCCAGGACCGGACGTGACCGATCTCAAGCGGGCAGCGGCCGCGCACCGGTCAGGCACTTTTGCGGGCAGAGCCGACCAATCAAGATCACTTGGCGGTGGGCGGCGGGCGTGTTGTCGGCGGCAGGTGCGAGGATGCATCCCGTACTGGCCGATGTGCTCGTGCGCGGTGGGGGAAGGTCGCGGTGGGGACCGCGGCACGGCTCCCCTCACCGTCCTCGGGCGCCCGCGCAGAAGGGACCGCTGACGGCGATGCAGATCCGGCTGACCGTCGTAGACCCGCTGGGCCCGCTCCCGGAGTCCCAGGCACGCGCCGCGAGCTGCGATGTGCTGGTCACCGCGCCCGCCGGGACGGCGTTGGCCGCGGTCGCGTCGGGCCTGGCCGCGGCGGTCGGCTCGGGCGAGGGTCCCTCGGTGCTGTACGCGGGCACGGAGCGGCTGGACGCGCAGCGCTGCACCCTGGGTGAGCCGCCGCTGCTGGACGGCGCGGTGCTGACCCTGAGCGCCCCCGCGGAGCCGGGCCCCGAGCCGGACGCGGACGCGCCCCAACTGCACGTGGTCGCGGGCCCGGACGCAGGCGGCGTCCATCTGCTGCACGGCGGTGCGATCCGCATCGGCCGCTCCGCGGACGCGGAGGTCCCCCTGGACGACCCGGACGTCTCCCGGCTGCACTGCGCGATCACACTCACCGCCGACGGCAGCGTCTCGGTCGCCGACCTGAACTCCACGAACGGCACCGTGCTCGACGGCAGTCCGGTGACCGACCACCCGATGCGCTTCGCCCCCGGCGCCCTGCTCCGCATCGGCGAATCGGCCCTGCGGCTGACCCTGCCCGGCAGGATGCGGCCCATGGGGACGGCGCCGGACGGGGAGGGGCGGGTACGCGTCCTCGGCGAGGAGGACGCCGGAGACCCGGCGCAGGCCGCACCGTCGACGTCCGTGCCTCGCGCGCGCGGGGGAAGCGGCCCGGGGACGCGTTCCGGCGCCGCCAGGACACCCGGACCGGACACCGATCATGCCCGCGCCGACCGCACCGGCCCGTCCGGCGGCCTGTCCGGCAACACGCATCACGGCTACGGCGTCACCGCCTGGGGCGCCGCGGGCGGGGCCGTCCCAGGAGCGCAGGAGCAGGGAGCGCTGGAGCACGGGGCCGAGGAGCCGCCCTCCGGCCGGCTCCCGTCCTCGCTCGAGCAGGAGGACCCCCGCGAGCGGGGAGGTGCCCCGATGGCTCCGGTCCTGCCGGGACAGGGCGGAGCCCCCCTGATCGAGAGCCGGGGCCAGGCCGCCGGGGGGATGCGCAAGGGCACCCCGCCGCGCGGGACGGATGTGCCGCCGGGGGTGCGCAGGCGCGGCTTCACCGCGTGGGCGCGTCGGCTGACCGGGGGCCGCGGCGACCAGAGCGGCATCGGACGGGGAGCGTACGACGCGGACGGAGGTGCGTCGGTGCCCGCGTTCCTGGCGGCCGCCACCCCGGAGAAGTGGCCCGACCCCGCGGCGCTGCTGCTGGCGGTCCTCGGTCCCGGGCCACGGCTGTGGGAGCGCGGCCCCGGGCACCCGGAGACGCTCACCGTGCGGCTGGGCACGGCCGACCGGGCGGCACCGGACGGTTCGGGACTGCTGCCCGCCGTCCCCGTGACCGCCGGGCTGCGCGAGGTGGGCTCGCTGGGCCTCGCGGGGCCCCGGGAGCGGCTGGCCGGGCTGGCGCGCGTGGTGGTCGCGCAGCTCGCCGCGCTGCACTCCCCCGACATGCTGGAGCTGGTCCTGATCAGCGCGGACCGCTCCCGCCCGCTGGAGGAGCGCACCGCCGACTGGTCCTGGCTCGGCTGGCTGCCGCACCTGCGCCCGGCCCACGGCCAGGACTGCCGGCTCCTGCTGGCGTACGACCGGGAGCAGGCGGCGGCGCGCACGGACGAGCTGCTGCGCCGTCTGGAGGACCATCTGACGGACCAGGACGGCCTCACAGGACCGCCCCGCGGGACCGCCCCGGGCCGGCGTTCCGGCACGGCGGGCGAGTCGCCAGGGGCCTTTCACCACCCCGCCGATCCGGGAAACCCCGCGCTCGACCCGCAGGGCGCATCTTCCGTACGTGGTGCCGCCCGTCGCCCCTCCTGGGTGCGGGACGACGACCCTGCGGGCGGCGCGCTCCCCGGGCCGTACACCGTGGTGGTCGTCGACGGGGACCCCGGCGGTGCCGCTGTGCGCGAGGCCGTGGTGCGGCTGGCACACCAGGGGCCGCGGGCCGGGATCCATGTCATCTGTCTGGCCGAGGCGCCGCCCGCCTCGCCCGCCTCGCCGATGACGGCGACGTACGAAGCGGCATGCGCGACGTCGCCGGCGTTCCGCGAGTGCGGGGCCGTCGCACTGCTGAGCGGCGACGTGGCGACGGCGCTGCGGCTGCTGCGGGTCGCGCCGGGGGAGGGCACCGACGCCGCGCACGGGCTCCGTGCCCCGGTGGGCCACGGCACGGTGGCCGCCGTGGACGCGGTCTCCCCGGCGTGGGCCGAGCGGTTCGCCCGGGCGCTCGCCCCCTTGCGCACCGACGGCCGCGGGGAGCGGCACACGCGTGTATCGGCGCCGTTGCCCCAGGCGGCGCGGCTGCTGGACGAGTTGGGTCTGGCGCGGGCCACCCCGGCGTCGCTGATGGCACGTTGGGCGGACGCCGTCGACGACACCCAGGCGCCGGGCGGGCGCGTCTGGGCGGTGCTCGGCGCCGGGCCGCGTGGTCCGGTGTGCCTGGACCTGGTCGCCGAGGGGCCGCATCTGCTGATCGAGGGGCCGCCCGGCAGCGGCCGTACGGAACTGCTGCGCTCGATCGCCGCGTCGCTCGCGTCGGCCGAGCGGCCGGACCGGCTCGGGATCGTGCTCGTCGACGGCCGCGACTGCGGGCCGAACGGCCATGCCGGCGGAGACGGCCTGCGTGCCTGCATGGACCTGCCGCACGTGACCACCCACCTGGCGGCCAACGATCCGGTGCGCATGCGGGAGTTCGCGCAGTCGCTGAGCGCCGAGCTGAAACGGCGGGCCGAGTTGCTGGGGCGGCTCGGATTCGCCGAGTGGCACACGCTACAGGGAGCGTCGGGCCGGATCGGGCAGCAGCGGACGGGGAGTTCGGACTCCGGCGACCTGGACACGCCGCCGAGCACGACGCTGAGGCTCCGTCCCGCGGCGACGCGGGAGCAGACGGAGCCGGTGCCGCCGGCGGCGCGACTGGTCGTGCTGGTCGACGACCTGGACGCGCTGCTGTCACCGGCGCTCGGCTCACCGGGCCGCCCGGCGACCGGATCGGTGGTGCGCGCGCTGGAGGCGGTGGCCCGGGACGGCGAACGGCTCGGTGTGCACCTAGTCGTCGCCGCGGGCCCGGGCGGGCGGACGGCACAGTGGGAGCCGGCCCGCGCGGCCACGCTGCGGATCGCGCTCGAGGAGGTCTCCTCGGGTACGGACGAACCGGCGCCGGGCCGTGGGCGGCTGACACGGGCGGACGGCAAGGTGACGCCGTTCCAGGGAGGGCGGATCACTGGCCGCATTCCCCGCACGGCGACGCTGCGCCCCACGGTCGTACCACTGGAGTGGCAGCGCATGGGTGACCCGCCTGCCCGCCGTCCCGTCCGCGAACTCGGCAACGGACCGACGGACCTGGCCCTGCTGGCGAGCGCACTGGAGCGGGCGGCACGGTCGGTGTCGGCGATCGAGGTGCCTTCGCTGCTGTGACGCCGGGGGCTTGCGTCCGGGCTGTACCGAGTGGTGTCGGCAGCGTCATTGACGGTACGTCACGACGCGGTCACGATCGCGGGCTTGACAGCGCAGGCGCTCTTGCCGCCCTGAAGGGCCCCGCGTAGACCAGAGCGCACGGGACAGCACTCGAACGTTCGACGAGGAAAGAAGAACGGGGCAGTGATGCACAGCACTCTTCGTATGCGCAAGTCGCCGAAACACCCGAGCCACTTAACCCGCAGAGCCGCGCTGACCGCGGCGGCCGCCTTCATCGCCGGGGCACTCGCCCTCACCGGCTGCGGCGGCGGCAACGACAAGAGCAACGACGGCAAGCCGAGCGCCGGCGGCAAGGAGAGCGGCGCCACCGTCACGCTCCCCAAGCTGAACGGCCAGAGCCTGGAGGTCGCCGCCGTCTGGACCGGCGGCGAGCAGAAGAACTTCAAGCAGGTTCTCGCAGAGTTCGAGAAGCGCACGGGCGCCAAGGTCGCCTTCGTGCCCGCCCAGGACCCGATCATCAACTTCCTCGGTTCGAAGATCGCCGGCGGGCAGCCGCCGGACGTCGCGTTGCTCCCCCAGCCCGGCGCCATCAAGCAGGCTGTCGACAAGAAGTGGGCCAAGCCCCTCGGCCCCGAGGCCCAGGCGCAGCTCGCCAAGAACTACTCGCAGGGCTGGCAGGACCTCGGCAAGGTCGACGGCAAGCAGTACGCCGCCTACTACAAGGCCGCCAACAAGTCCCTGATCTGGTACAACGCGCAGGTTTTCCAGAACGCGGGCGCAGAGGAGCCGAAGCGCTGGGAAGAGTTGATGGCGGTCACCCAGGCCGTATACGACTCCGGGGTCACCCCCTTCTCCGTCGGCGGTGCCAACGGCTGGACCCTCACCGACTGGTTCGAGAACGTCTATCTCTCCCAGGCGGGCCCGGACAAGTACGACCAGCTGGCCCAGCACAAGATCAAGTGGACCGACCCGTCGGTGAAGGAGGCGCTGACCACGCTCGCCCAGATCTGGGGCGAGAAGGACTACATCGCGGGCGGTGCGGACGGCGCGCTGCAGACCGAGTTCCCCGCGTCCGTCACCCGGACCTTCACCGGCGGCGACCAGCCGAAGGCGGGCATGGTCTTCGAGGGGGACTTCGTCCAGGTCAACATCGCGGAGACGAAGGCGAAGGTCGGCACGGACGCGAAGGTGTTCCCGTTCCCCGTCGTGGGCGGGCAGGCACCCGTGGTCTCCGGCGGTGACGCGGCCGTCGTCCTGAAGGACTCCACGGCGGCACAGGCCCTGGTCACCTTCCTGGCCTCGCCGGACGCCGCGACCATCCAGGCGAAGCTCGGCGGCTACCTCTCGCCGAACAAGTCGGTCGCCGTGTCGGCGTACCCGAACGACGTGCAACGGAAGATGGCCGAGGCGCTGATCTCCGCCGGCGACAACTTCCGCTTCGACATGTCCGACCAGGCCCCGCAGGCCTTCGGCGGCACACCCGGCAAGGGCGAGTGGAAGGACCTCCAGGACTTCCTGAAGAACCCGAAGGACATCGCGGGCACCCAGGCGAAGCTGGAGAGCGACGCGGCGGCGGCGTACGGAAGCGGGAGCTGATCCGGCAATGACGTCGGCAGCCGCGGAGGGCGTCGCCAAGACCCCGGCGACGCCCTCCGCCCCCCGTCAGCGCAAGAGCGTGACCGGCACTAGCAGGACCGTGGCAGTGCTGTTCCTGCTGCCCGCCCTGGTCCTGCTGGGCGCGCTCGTGGTCTACCCGATCGGATACTCGCTGATCCGCAGTTTCCTCAGCCAGTCCGGCGACTCCTTCGCCGGATTCGACAACTACCAGGCCCTGTTCACGGACGAGGGCATCCGCACCGCTCTGAACAACAACATCATCTGGGTGGTGTTCGCACCGACCGTCTCGACCGCACTGGGCCTGATCTTCGCGGTGCTCACCGAACGGGTGCGCTGGGGAACGGCGTTCAAGCTGGTCGTCTTCATGCCGATGGCGATCTCGATGCTGGCCGCGGGGATCATCTTCCGGCTGGTGTACGACCAGGACCCGGACAAGGGCGTCGCCAACGCGGTGTGGGTGGGCGTCCACGACACGTTCGCCGAGTCGTCCGCGTTCCCGAAGGCGCACCCGGGCCGCCGGTCGCCCCTCGAGCCCGACCAGGGCGGCTTCATCACCGCCACGACGGTGCACACGGGCCGGCCGGTCACGCTTCCCCTGGTGGGCGTCGCCCCCGACCAGATGCCGAAGAGCGCGAAGCCGGCCGTCCAGGCGCAGCCGGGGCCCGGGAAGGTCACCGGCACGGCCTGGCAGGACTTCACGCGCGGCAAGGGCGTCGGCAAGCTCGGCGCGGTGGACCCGGCCGAGCAGGGCTACGCCGGCATGCGGATCGAGGCGGTGAAGGGCGGCAAGGTCGTCGCCTCCGCCAAGGCCGCCGCGGACGGGACGTTCACGCTGCCCGCCGCCGCCGACGGGGCACAACTGCGGCTGCCGGCGAGCAACTTCAAGGAGCCGTACAACGGCGTCGACTGGCTCGGTCCGGCGCTCGTGACCCCTGCCGTCATCGGCGCCTACGTGTGGATGTGGGCCGGTTTCGCGATGGTGCTGATCGCCGCGGGGCTCGCGGGGCTGCCACGGGAGCTGCTGGAGGCGGCGCGCGTGGACGGCGCGAACGAGTGGCAAGTGTTCCGCCGGGTCACCGTGCCGCTGCTGGCGCCCGTGCTCGCCGTCGTCACCGTCACGCTGATGATCAACGTGCTGAAGATCTTCGACCTGGTCTTCATCATCCCGCCGGGCTCCTCCCAGGACGACGCGAACGTCCTCGCCCTCGAGCTGTACCGCAAGGGTTTCTCGGAGGACCAACCGGGCATCGCGAGCGCGATCGCGGTGTTCCTGCTGCTACTCGTCATCCCGGTGATGCTGTTCAACATCCGCAGGCTCAGGCGGGAGGTGCGGCGATGACGACGCATGCCGGAAGTCTGCCGAAGGCGGCGCCCGCCACGGTCGTCCGGGCCAGACGGTCCCTCGGGGCGCGCCTGGTGGAGGGTGTCGGCAGCGGCCTGGTACGGGTCTTCCTCATCGTGGTCGGCCTGTTCTGGCTGGTGCCGACGGTGGGTCTGCTGCTCGCGTCGCTGCGCACGCCCTCCGACATGAGCGGCTCCGGCTGGTGGAAGGTCTTCGGCGAGCCCTCGCAGCTGACGTTCGAGAGCTACCGGAGGCTCCTGGAGAGCAGTGACATCACCAACTCCCTGCTGAACACGGTCCTGATCACCGTTCCGGCGACGGCCTTGGTCGTGGCGATCGGGTCCCTCGCGGGCTACGCCTTCGCCTGGATGGAGTTCCCGGGCCGCGACTGGTGGTTCCTGGGCGTGGTCGGCCTGTTGGTCGTCCCCGTGCAGGTGGCGCTGATCCCGATCGCCGAACTGTTCGGGAAGATCGGCCTGTTCGGCACGGTCTTCGGCGTGATCCTCTTCCACACGGGTTTCGGCCTGCCCTTCGCGGTGTTCCTGCTGCGGAACTTCTTCGCGGAGATCCCCCGGGAGCTGCTGGAGGCGGCCCGGCTCGACGGCGCGGGCGAACTGCGGCTTTTCGCACGGGTGGTGCTGCCGCTCGGCGGCCCCGCGATCGCCGGCCTCGGTATCTTCCAGTTCCTGTGGGTGTGGAACGACATGCTGGTCGCGCTGGTGTTCTCGAAGTCCGGTACGCAGCCGATCACGGTCGCACTGCAGACACAGGTACGCCAGTTCGGCAACAACATCGACGTCCTGGCCCCGGGTGCGTTCATCTCGATGATGATCCCGCTGGCCGTCTTCTTCGCGTTCCAGCGGCAGTTCGTGTCGGGCGTCATGGCGGGTGCCGTGAAGTAGACCCGATCACACGGCAGTTCCGGGGTGGACCGGCATCGAGGCCCACCCATCTCCGTTCACCTGGGATTTCCGTCGGCGTTCCCCCACTTGCCGCAGCCGGCGTAACCAAAGCGGCCCCTCGGCCGTTTCCGGGCAGTATGCCCGCGTCGATCCCATGGATGCCCCTTGCCCAGGTTCAGTGTCATCGTCCCCGCGTACAAGGTTCAGGCGTACCTGCAGGAATGCCTCACATCCGTGCTGGAGCAGTCGTACACGGACATCGAAGTGATCGCCGTCGACGACTGCTCGCCCGACGCCTGCGGCGCCGTCATCGACGAGTTCGCCGCCCGTGACCCCCGCGTCCACCCACTGCATCTGCCGCACAACGTGGGACTCGGACGGGCCCGCAACGCGGGCCTCGAGCTGTCGACCGGCGACTACGTGCTCTTCCTGGACGGCGACGACACCCTCACCCCGGATGCGCTCCGGGACCTGGCCGACCGGCTGAAGGAGACGTCCGAGCCGGATGTCCTGGTCTTCGACTACGCCCGTACCTACTGGACCGGGCGGACGGTCCGCAACCAGCTGGCCGGCCTGCTCGCCGAGGAGGGGCCGGCGCCCTTCCGGCTCGACGACCGCCCCGGACTGCTCTCGCTGCTGATGGTGGTCTGGAACAAGGCCTACCGCCGTGAGTTCGTCGAGCGCGCGGGCTTCACCTTCCCACCCGGCTACTACGAGGACACCGCGTGGACGTTCCCGGTGCTGCTGACCGCAAACACCATCGCCACGCTCGACCGGGTCTGCGTCCACTACCGCCAGCGCCGTCAGGGCAGCATCCTCGGCTCGACCAGCCGCAGGCACTTCGACGTCTTCGACCAGTACGACCGGGTCTTCGCACACCTCGACGCGCATCCCGAGCTCGACCGCTGGCGCCCGGTGCTGTTCCGCCGCATGGTCGACCACCTGACCACCGTATACACCCGGCGCGGCCGACTGCCCCGGGACAGCCGCGCCGAGTTCCTGCGGCTGGCCCGTGCCCACTACCGCCGGTACCGCGTCCCGGGCGCGCCCCTCAGGCTGCGCCATCTTCTGATCCGCCTCGGCAGCCATCGCACCTACCGCACGCTGTCGCCGGCGTCCGGTCTGGCGCGCCGCACCCGGCATCTGGCCGCCGGGGCGGGCCGGCGTCTGGCCGCCGCCGCGCTCCAGGCGCACTACCGCATCCAGCTCCGCCTCCCGCTCCGCGCCGACCGGGCCGTCTTCACGCGTGACGCGGGGGGCAGATACGGCTGCAACCCGGGCGCCCTGGAGTCCGCGTTCCGCAACTTGGTCCCGCACATCCGCACCGCGTGGATCGCGCACCCCGAGCATCACCACACCGTCCCGGTCGCCACCCGCCGGCTGCGGCCGGGCTCGGTGGTGTACTGGACGGCGCTGGCCCGTTCCAAGTACCTCGTGCACAACGACGACTTCGACCCCGGTGTGATCAAGCGTCCGGGCCAGATCCTGATCCAGACCCGGCAGGGCACCCCGCTCAAGCGCATGGGCCTGGACCTCCAGGACCGTCCGGCCGCCGCCCGCGCCACCGACTTCGGCCGGATGCTGCGCTCCGCCGACAGCTGGGACTACGTCGTGTCGGGCAACCGCCACTCCACCCTCGTCTGGGAGCGCGTGTTCCCTTCCGGGTTCACCACGCTGGAGTACGGCCTCCCCCGCAACGACGTCTTCGCCCGCGCGACCTCGGCGGACGTGGCCCGGCTGCGTCAGACGTTCGGGATCCCCGAGGGCTCGGTGGCGATCCTGTACGCGCCGACGTATCGCGACTACCGCCGCGGCCTGCGCCCCGCCCTCGACCTCGAGCGCTTTCTGCGCCGGCTCGGACCGCGCTTCGTGCTGCTGACCCGCGCGCACCCGTCGTCCGGCGGGCCACTCGCCCGGGTCACCGGCGGCCGGGCGATCGACGTCTCCGACCACCCGAGCGTGGAGTCGGTGTGCCTGGCCTCGGACGCGCTCGTGACCGACTTCTCGTCGCTGATGTTCGACTACGCCAACCTCGACCGGCCGGTCGTCGTGTACGCGGACGACTGGGAAGCGTACGAGGCGGCCCGCGGCACCTACTTCGACGTGCGCGACTTCCCGCCGGGCGCGGTCGCGCGCGACGAGGACGAGCTGATCGACATCTTCGCGACGGGCCACTGGTGCGGCTCACGCTCGGAGCAGCGGCGCAGGGCGTTCCGCGAGCGCTTCTGCCCGTACGACGACGGGCGTGCGGCCGAACGGATCGTACGCAGGGTCGTGCTCGGGGAGAACGCCTGGCTGCCGTCGGTGGTCCCCCTGGCGGGCCGGCACCCGGTCCCGTCCGCCGCGGCGGGACGGCCTGCCGCACCGCTCACCACCGTCCCCGTGCCCGGACGCCGCCTCCCGGTCACCGAACGCCTCTGACCACCGAGCCTCCCGACCCCCGGAGTTCCGCCATGCCGCACAGGCCCGCCCCCGCCCCCGCCCTCCCCGGACGGCCCGGGCGCTGACGCACCCGCACGCGTACGACGCACCTGCCCCGGGACAGGGACCGGGCCCGAGAGAAAGAGCAGAATGCCCCGCTTCAGCATCATCGTCCCCGCTTTCGGCGTCGCCGGCCGCCTGTCCCAGGCCCTGGACTCCGTCCTCGCCCAGTCATTCGGCGACCTCGAGGTGATCCCGGTCTGCGACGCGCCCGACTCCACGGCGGGCACGGTCGCGACCGCGTACGCCGAGCGGGACAAGCGGGTCGTCCCGCTCACCTCGCCCGCCTCGGGCGGCCTGGGGGTGGCCCGGACCACCGGGGCGGAGGCGGCCACCGGGTCGTATCTGCTGTTCCTCGACGGGGACGACGTCCTCATTCCCGGCGCCCTCGCGGCGATCGACGGACACCTGGCGGCGGTCGGTGACGTGGACGTCCTCTACTTCGACCACGAGCGAGTCCACTGGTGGGACGCCGAGACGTCCACTGCCCCGCTCGGCACGGCCCCCGACGGCGCCTTCACGCCCGACCGGGCTCCGGAACTGACCGGTGTCTCCGTGCCCGCCTGGAGCGCCGCGTACCGGCGCGCGTTCATCGCCGAGCATCGACTGGCCTTTCCGGCAAGCCACTTCACCGACATCGGCTGGGGCGGTCTGGTCACACTCGCCGCCGAACGCATCTCGGTACTGCGCTCGGTCTGTGTGCGGCATCTGGTGCGCCGGCAGGGCAGTCGGCTCCACACCCCCGGCGAGCACCAGTTCGACCTTCTCGACCAGGCCGATCTGGTACTGGGCCGGGCCGCCGAACTCATTCTTCCCGCCGACCGGTTGCTGCCGCTGTTCGAGCAGCTCTTCTCCGTCGTCCTGCGGACCGCCGCCCATCCGGAACGGCTGCCGCCGCATCGGCGCCGGGCCTTCTTCCGGCAGGCCTCACGCCTCTACCGCCGCCACCGCCCGACCGGGTTCCGGCCGCCCGCGGGCAGCGCCGGGGTCCGGCACCGGCTGCTCGCGTCCGGTGCGTACAGCGCCTTCCGGGCGCTGCGCGGCATCAGCCGGGTCACGGCGAAGGCGGTCCGAAGGCCCCCGGTTCCGCGCATGCTGCGCACCCGGCTCCGGTACGCGCTGGCGCTGCGCCGCCCGCTCGACCCCAACCTGGCCGTGTACTGCGCGTACTGGGGCCGCGGCTACGCGTGCAACCCGGCCGCGATCCACGCCAAGGCCAGGGAACTCGCCCCGCACCTCCGGTCCGTGTTCCTGGTCGAGCCGGACGCGGTGGAAAGCCTCCCGAAGGACGTGGAGTACGCGGTGATCGGCAGCCGTGCCTACTGGGACGTGCTCGCCCGCGCCACGTTCCTCGTCAACAACGCCAACTTCGCCGACGGCGTGGTCAAACGCCCCGGCAGTGTGCATCTGCAGACCCAGCACGGCACTCCGCTGAAGAAGATGGGCGTCGACCAGTCGACGTACCCGGTGGTCGCGGCCGCGACCGGCAGCTTCACCAAGCTGCTGGCGCGGGTGGACCGCTGGGACTACAACCTCTCCTCCAACCGGCACTCCACCGAGATGTGGGAGCGGGCCTTCCCCGGCGCCTACGAGACCCTCGAGTACGGCTATCCGCGCAACGACGTCTACTACACCGCGACCGCCCACGACGTCGCCCGTATCCGCCGCGACCTGGGCGTGCCCGAGGGCAGGACGGCGATCCTCTACGCGCCCACGCACCGCGACTACAGCGCCGGCTTCGACGCACGCCTCGACCTGGAGGCGTTCTGCGAGGCGATCGGCGACGACTACGTCGTTCTGCTGCGCGCCCACTACTTCTACGACGCGGGCGCGGCGAGGAACAGCGGCCGGATCATCGACGTCACGGGGCACCGCTCCGCCGAGGACGTGTGTCTGGCCGCCGACGCGCTGATCACCGACTACTCGTCGATCATGTTCGACTACGCCAACCTCGACCGCCCGATCGTCGTGTACGCGGACGACTGGGACGTCTACCGGGAGACCAGGGGCGTCTACTTCGACCTCATGGAGGCACCACCGGGCCGGGTGGCGCACGGGCCCGAGGACCTGGCCGCCGTCTTCCGGGACGGCTCGTACGCGGACGGCTCCGCTGCCGCCCTGCGCGCCGCCTTCCGCAAGCGCTTCTGCCGGTTCGACGACGGGCGCGCCGCCGAACGCGTGGTGCGCCGGGTACTGCTGGGCGAGCCGCCGGAGTCGATTCCGCCCGTGATCCCGCTCGCCGAGCGCATCCCGGCCCCGGCCCCCGCCCTCGTCAGGAGCTGATTCCCGTGCCCCGCTTCAGCATCATCGTCCCCGTCTTCAAGGTGCAGGGCTTTCTGCGGGAGTGCCTCGACTCGGTGCTCGGCCAGTCGTACGCCGACTTCGAGGTGGTCGCCGTCGACGACTGCTCGCCCGACGGATGCGGGGCGATCCTCGACGAGTACGCCGAGCGCGACCCACGCGTGCATGTAATGCACCTGCCGGAGAACGTCGGTCTCGGCCGGGCGCGCAACGCCGGGATGCCGCACGCCACCGGTGACTACCTCATGTTCCTGGACAGCGACGACACCCTCACCCCGGGCGCACTGCGGGCGATCGCGGACCGGCTCATGGAGACCCGCGACCCGGACGTGCTGGTCTTCGACTACGCCCGCTCCTACTGGTGGGGCGGCACCCGCCGCAACGCGCTGGCCCAAGTGCTCGCGGAGGCCGCCGGCACCTTCACCGCGGCCGAACGCCCCGAGATCCTCGACCTGCTGATGGTGGTGTGGAACAAGGCCTACCGCCGGGACTACGTCACCGGCCACGGCTTCAGCTTCCCGCCGGGCTACTACGAGGACACACCCTGGACCTTCCCCACCCTGCTCAGCGCCGGGCGGATCGCGACCCTCGACCGGATCTGTCTCCTCTACCGGCAGCGCCGCCAGGGCAACATCCTGTCCACCACCAGCCGCAAGCACTTCGACATCCACGACCAGTACGAGCGGGTCTTCGCGTACGTCGACGCCCACCCGGAACTGGACCGCTGGCGGCCGTACCTGCACCGCAAGATGGGCGAGCACTGTCTGGACATCCTCGCCAAGCCGGACCGGCTCCCCGCGTCCGCCAAGGGCGCGTTCTTCCGCCGCACGGCCGAGCTCTTCCACAGGCACCGCACGCGGGAACCGGTCCCCGCCGCACTGCGCGTCCTGGAGGGGGGATACGCCAGCTACCGGGCCCGGCAGCGGGCCACGGCCGCCGGCGACGCGCTCGGTCTGCGCGCCGGGCAGGTCCGCCGTTCGGCGGCCGGCCGCATCAAGCGCGGGTGGTCCTGGGTGCACGCACAGCGGTCCCTCGACCCGAACCTGGCGGTCTACTCGGCGTTCTCGCACCGCGGCGTCCTCGGAGATCCGGCCGCGATCGACCGCGCGGCACGCGACCTGGCCCCGCACATCCGCGGCGTGTGGGTGGTGAACCCGGAGCAGGTCGAGCACCTGCCGCCGGACATCGAGTACGTCCTGCCGGGGTCCCTGGCCTACCGGCAGGTCACTGCGCGCGCGACCTACTTCGTCAACAACGTCAACTGGCCCGGCTCCCTGGTCAAACGCCCCGGCAGCGTGCACATCCACACCCACCAGGGCACTCCGCTGAAGTACATGGGGACCGATCTGCGGGGCAAGCCGGGCGCCCGGCAGGGGGTCGACGTACCGGGGATGCTGCACCGCGCGGACCGCTGGGACTACAGCCTGGTCGCCAACCGCCACTCCGAACTGGTGTGGGACCGCGTCTACCCCTGTCACTTCACCTCGGTCCGCACCGGCAGCCCCCGCAACGACGTCCTCGTGAACGCGAAACCCGACGGCGGGGGCGCCTTCCGGCTCCGGCACGGCATCCCCGAGGACCACACGGTCGTGCTGTACGCGCCCACCCGCCGCGACCATGTGCGGGGCGGTCACGTGGAGGGGTTCGACCTGGCGCGGTTCGCCGAGGACCTGGGTGAGGGGCACACCCTCGTCGTCCGGCTGCACCCCTCGCTCGCGGACGGCCCGGCCCGTGGGATGGGGCTCACGGAGCTGCACCGGAGGGGCGTGCTGGTCGACGCCACCGACGAGCCCCACGTCGAGGAGGTGATGCTCGCCTCGGACGCCCTGGTCACGGATTACTCGGCCCTCATGTTCGACTACGCCAACCTGGACCGGCCGATCGTCGTGCACGCCGACGACTGGGGGGCGTACAGGGCGAGCAGGGGCACGTACGTCGACATCACGGCGAACGCACCCGGGCAGGTCTCGCGCTCCTACCGCGAGCTGGCCTGGCTCTTCGCCTCCGGGTGCTGGCGGGACGCGGACGCGACGTCGCTGCGGGCCGGATTCCGGGCGCGCTTCTGCGAGTTCGACGACGGGCAGGCGGCCCGACGGGTGGTGCGGACGCTGATGCTGGGCGAGCCGGATGCCGCGGTCTCCATCCCGGCCCCGTCGGCGGGCGACTGCGCCGTGCCGACCTCGACGTGACACGCGCCCGGAGCCGGGAGGAGGTACCGGCGCCGGGCGCGGGCGCGTGTACGGCCCGTACGTCCTCGAAGGCGGAGGGGCCGCGCGTGGTGCGACTACTCGACGACGAGCTCGACCGGGACGTTGCCGCGAGTGGCGTTGGAGTAGGGGCAGACCTGGTGGGCCTGCTCGACCAGCTTGCGCCCGGTCGCCTGGTCCACGGACTCCGGCAGCTCGATGCGCAGGGTGACCGCGAGACCGAAGCCCTCGCCCTGCTTGCCGATGGTGACCTCGCCGGTCACCGCGGCGTCGCTGACGTCGACCTTGGCCTGCCGGCCGACCAGGCCGAGGGCGCTGGCGAAGCAGGCCGCGTAGCCGGCGGCGAACAGCTGCTCGGGGTTCGTGCCCTGGCCGCTGCCGCCCATCTCCACCGGGACGGCCAGCTCAAGGTCGAGCTTGCCGTCGGAGGTGACGGCACGACCGTCACGGCCGTGGGTGGCGGTGGCGACGGCGGTGTACAGCGCATCCATGGAAAACCATCCCTCTCGAAGTCATCTTCGGCGGCCGGACCTTCTGTCCCTCCGGACCGCCTCACGGAGATAAGTAGAGCACACAATTTAGTTGGACACAACTGAATCACTCGCCAGGGCTATCCTGGAGTCATGACGACCACGCCGATCCCCAGCGCCGAGGCCTCCGCGAGCGAGGAGTTCCTGCGCCTGGACCGCCAGATCTGCTTCTCGCTCCACGCCGCGTCCCGCGCCTTCAACAGCGTCTACCGTGTCGTCCTCAAGGACCTCGGGCTCACGTATCCCCAGTACCTCGTGATGCTGGTGCTGTGGGAGCACGGCGAGTTGCCGGTGAAGAGCCTCGGCGAGCACCTGCGGCTGGACTCCGGGACGCTGTCGCCGCTCCTGAAGCGCCTGGAGGCGGCGGGCCTGGTACGACGCGAGCGCAGCCGCGAGGACGAGCGGTCCGTGCGCGTCCACCTCACGGACGAAGGCACGGCCCTGAAGAAGCGCGCGCTGCTGGTGCCGACCCGGATCGTCACCGCTACCGGTTTCGAACTGGAGGACATCATGGACCTCCATGCCCGGCTCGACCGGCTGACCCAGGCGCTCGACGCGGCGGCGCTCGAGGAGGCACCGGGCTGCGTCTAGACAGCAGGCCGGGGCGCTTCGCGACGTACATAAAGTCGAAGGGTGACACCGCGGCGGACGTACTCCTCACGGATGATGAACTCCTGCGTCACCAACGCGAGCTTGGCGCGCTCGGTGGGGTTCGGGGGAGTCCAGGTGGACCCCGGTGCGAACGGCCCGCTGACCACCCACACGTAGGTCAGGCCGCCGAGCCGGCGCCGCAGCTCCCTGGGTCCCACCTCCCGCCCGTACAGCGTCCCGTCTTCGGCGGCGGGCATGTCCAGCGCCACGTCGCGGACCCCTCCGAAACCGGCCGGATAGGCCAGCGCCGACCGCCGCTCCAGCGACGGCAGGAACAGCACGGGATCCCCGGGCCGCACCTGCCGGCCCACGAGGGCGGAGACACCGGCCAGGTCGTCGGGCCGGTGGTCGGCCCGACGGTCGGCCCGGAGCAGGGGGAACTGCACGAGCAGCACGGCGCAGACGGTGAGCACACCCAGCAGGGCACCGCCCCGGTACCGGACCCATGAGGAGGGCGGGACGGCCCCGTTGGAGCGGGACGTGGACATGCGCGGCGCGTGCCGGAGGGCGATACTGCCTCCGTGGCCCGCGGGTCCACGGGGCGCGGGCAGCAAAGGTCCGCCGGCGGCCACACCGCCGGCGTACGACGTCTGCCGGGGCACGGTGGGCACGCGACGATGCCCCGTGCGCAGCCGGCTCAGGACACCGGCCACCCGCTCGGCCCCCGCCGCGGCCAGCAGGGGCGCCCCGGCCAGCGCATACAGCACGTACCGGTCGTCATAGAGCGGCGAGACCTGCGACACCCCCATCAGCACGGCCGGCGGAATCACCATCAACGGCAGCGCCACCCCCGCCGGCGACAGGTCCCGCTTGGATCTCGCCATCCCCCCAGCCAGCGCGATCAACACGAGATACGGTCCCAGAACCACCGGTGAGGGCCCCGCGAACCGCTCCAGCAGCTGCTCCACGCTCCGCCCGTCCGGCGCCGCCAGCCATGCCACCTGCTCCGCCTGCCCCCACGAGACCAGGACGAGCGGCAGCAGCACGGCGACGACGGCCCCGGCCGCGCAGCCCCAGCGCTGCCACACCGTCCACGGCACCCGCGCGAGCGCCAGGGTGCAGGCGTGCGCGAGCAGCACCAGCACGGCGAACTCGTGCAGCAGACATGTGACGGCGAGGACCACCCCGTACGGCCACCACCTCCCGCCCCGCACGGCCCGCACGAGCAGCAGCGTCGCGCCCACGACCCCGGCCGCGACCAGCGCGTACGAGCGGCCCTCCTGCGCGTAGTGCCCGACCATCGGCGTGACCGCGTACAGCAGGCCGGCCCACAGCCCGACCCTCGGTCGGCACAGCCGCGTACCCAGCGCGGCGACCAGGCCCGTCGCCGCGACCGCACCGCAGACCGAGGGCAGCCGCAGCAGCACCTCGCCCGGGTGGACGGCCAGGACCATGTGCATCAGCAGGTAGTACAGGCCGTGCACGGCGTCCACACTGCCCAGCAGGTGCCAGATCTGCGGCACCGAGCGGCGCGCGACCTGGAACGTGACCGCCTCGTCGCGCCACATCCCGCCGCGGTCCAGTCCCCACAGCCCGATCGCGAGCATGACGACGACGGGCACGAGGACGGCCAGGCACTCCGTACGCCTCTCCGACAACCGACTCATACCCGCATTCAACATGCCCGATTTTTGTACTATTAACTAACCTTTACAGGGAGTTGACGGCGTATCTGCGCACATGCGGCATGCGGACGGCCTACTATCCGGGCTTGATGAGTGTCTCGAAGAGTGCCACGGGGTCCCGAACGACCGTAGCCGCGCCCGTTTCGCCGCCCCTTGTGAAGAGAATCCGCACGACGGATCGGTTGCTTCTCCTCGCCGCCGGCTGGCTCGCCACCCGCGCCCTGATGCTGTGGCTGCTGACTCACGACCAGTACGCCCTGCTCGGCCGGGACGGGGTCGCCCGGGAGGTGTGGAAGCTGTACTTCCACTGGTACGGCGTCCTGCGGCACGGCGCGTTCCCGTCGGGCGACCAACTGTGGCAGTACCCGCCAGGAGCGGGCGCGGTGCTGCTCTCACCCGCAGTGCTGCCGGGCTTGACGTACTTTCAGGCATTCGTGGTCCTCACGCTGCTCACGGACGCCGTGATCGCACTCGTCCTCACCCGTGCGGGCACCCGCCCGGGCCATACGCTGCTCGGCGCGGCCCTGTGGACGGCAGGCCTGCCGCTGCTGCTGCACATCCCGCTCGCCCGGTACGACGTCCAGGTCACCGCCTTCGCGGTCGTCTCCCTGCTGACCATGTCGCACTCCCCGCGGGCCGCCGGCGCGTTCGCGGCACTCGGCGCCCTGGTGAAGGTGTGGCCGGCGCTGGCGCTCATCGGCACACCGCGCGGCCGTACGACCCGACAGGCGTGGACGACCGCCCTGGTCACCGCGGTCACGCTGCTCGCCCTCATGGCGACCCTGTTCCGCCACCCGTTCGACTTCCTGCGCCAGCAGGGCGGCCGGGGCGTGCAGATCGAGTCGCTGGGCGGCACCGTCCTGATGTTCGCGCGCCGGGCCGGCTGGCCGGGACGCACCCGCTACCAGTACGGGGCGGTCGAGTTCGTGGGTCCGCATGTGCACCAGGTCGCTTTCTGCTCGCTCGCGCTGACCGGGGTCGCCTTCGCTCTCATGCTCCTGTGGCGGCTGCGGAACCGCCGCTGGACACCGGCGACCCCGTACGACGCGGCCCTCTCCGCCGTCCTGCTCTTCACCGTGACCAGCCGGGTGATCAGCCCTCAGTACATGATCTGGCTGATCGGCCTGGCCGCCGTCTGCCTGACGTCACGTCACACCACCCAGCGGCCGGTGGCCCTGCTGCTCCTGGCGGCCACCGCCGTGAGCGCCGTCGAGTACCCGGCGTACTACGAGGAAGTCATCAACAGCACCTGGACGGGCTGTGTGCTCATGCTCGTGCGCAACGGACTGCTGACGATCGCCGCGGTCGTGTCCCTCGTCCGCCTGTGGCGCTCCGGACACCCCCTGGCAGAACGGCCGGAACCGGACGCACCGTCATGGAAACCGGACAGAATTCCTGCACTTTTCCGTACAGGTGGCGAATTGCCTCTTAACAGATGATTACCAGGTATCCCTGATGTTTCGGCTCGTGGAATCGATGCACCCACACGATGCACAGGTCAGCGTCGTCGTCATCGGGTACGACGACGCCACCCATGTGACGGACGCGGTGTGTTCCGCCCTCGCCCAGGGCGGTTCCGTCCGCGAGGTGATCGCGGTCGACGACGCGTCGACCGACGGCAGCCCCGAACTGCTGGACACCCTCGCGGCCGAGGACCCGCGCCTCAAGGTCGTCCGCAGAACCGCCAACAGCGGCGGCTGCGGCACCCCGCGCAACGACGGGATCGACGCGGCCACCGCCCCGTACGTGATGTTCCTGGACAGTGACGACCTGCTGCCACCGGGGGCGGTGGACGCCCTGCTCATGGCGGCCGTCGTGCACGGGACCCCGCTCGCCGCGGGGCTCTGTGTGCGCCGCGAGCTGCCCTCCGGTCGCGAGACCCCCTGGCAATCGGAGCTGTACGAGCGACCGGCCCTGATCTCCCGCCCCTCGCAGCGCCCCCGTCTGGCGTACGACACGCTGTGCGTCAACAAGCTGTACCGCACCGATTTCCTGCGCGAGCACGGCATCCGCTTCCCCGAAGGCCGGTTCCCCTACGAGGACTTCGTGTTCGGCGCGCGCGTCCTGGCCGCCGGACCGAGCATCGCCCTGGTCCCGGACACGGTCTACATCTGGCATGTCCGGCGCTCCGCACAGCGTCTGTCCATCTCTCTCGACCGCGCCGACATCGAGAACTGGAAGGCGCGCACGGAGTCGAACCGGCAGGCGTACGAGATCCTGCTGGGCGCCGGTGAGAAGCGGCTCGCGCGCGCGGCACGCACCACCTTCCTCGATCGCGGACTGCGCCTGTACGCACGGGAACTCCCGCTCCGCGACGCCGAGTACCGCCGCGAGTGGTGGAAGCACACTCGCGCGTATCTCTCGGCCTTCGACGCGGCCGACCTCGCGCAGGCATCCGTGCCGGGCAGGGTCGTCGCACAGGTGGTGCTCGCCGCCGAACAGCCGCGTGACCTGCACCGGCTCAAGGAGCTGGCGGCCCGTCCGGCGCGGCTCACCCCGCCGTACGCGAGCACGGCGGACGGCACGCCGGTCTGGTCGGAGGAGCTGCCGCAGGTCCAGTTGGAACACCTGCTGTACCGCCCGGTCCGGCACCTGCCGATCGCCGTCGACGCGGAACTGCGCCCCCGCCTGCGGACCACCCGGCTGCGGCTGCGCCTGCACGAGTTGTACGGACGGGTGGAGAACGCGCGTCCGGCCAGGGTGGATGTGGAGTTCGTACTGCGTGAGGGCGGCGCCCGGGTGGGCCTGTCGTACACCGCCACGCTCCGACGGGATGCGGAGTCGGGCGGCTGGACGGCCGAGACACCCGTGGACCTGGCGGCGCTCGGCACCGGTACCTGGGACCTCTCGCTGATGCTCCGCTTCGACGACGGCACGAGCCGCGCCACCACGGCCCACGCCCTCACCGGGCCCGGTCTGCTGCGCCGCCGCGTGGTGCCGAGCCTGAGGCACGGCGTGCTGCTGGTGCAGCCCCACGCGACGCACTCGGGGACCCTGGCCCTGCGGGTGGCGTGGGGGGCGCGAGGAATGTCGTCCGTTCTGGGCCGCAGGCTGCGGCGCCTGGCTCACTGAAAGTGAACGCACCGACACGGCGGGCCGACTGACGAGGGGACGGCCGGACATGACCTGGCTGATCACGGGCGGCGCCCAGGCGTGTCGGTGCGCGAGATGGTCGACCGCATCAATGCGATCACCGGCTACGGCAACCCGCCGACGGTGACCCCCCGCCGCCCCGGCCCGGGTCGTCGCTCGGCCGGCCGCATCGCGCGGAAGCGGGGCTGGACGGCCAAGCACGACATGGAGGACATGATCACCTCGGCGTGGGAGGGGTGGGTCCGGAAACATCCGGAGGCGGCACGGGCACAGAGCCCGGGCGGCCGCCGCCCTCAGGCCGTCACCTTCGTGCGCTTCGGAAGGCGCGGGAACACGACACCGGTCAGCTCCTCGGAGACCGTCCACAGACGGCGGGCCGACTCCGGGTCGCTGGCCGCGTGGGAGCGGCCGACCAAGGTCGGTGCGCCGCGCATCTCACCGAGACCGTCGGGGCCGGTGTAGCTCGCGCCCGGCAGATCCCGGGTCGCCGCGTACAGGGTCGGCAGCGCACCCGCCTGGTTGTCCTGGGCGAGCACGCGGTTGCCGATCCGCATGGCGACGCGGCGCACGACGCTGGCGTCGTGGCCCTGGAGGTTGGTCGCGGCCCAGCCCGGATGCGCGGCGAGGGCCCGCAGCGGTGAACCCGCCTCGGTCAGGCGGCGCTGGAGCTCCAGCGTGAACAGCAGGTTGGCGAGCTTGGACTGGCCGTACGCCACCATCGGCGCGTATTCACCGGTCAGGTTCAGGTTGTCGAAGTGGATGTGCATGCCGGCCGGGAGGCGGTGCGCCCCGGAGGAGACCGTGACCACGCGGTCGGTGATGTGCGGCAGCAGCAGGTTGGTCAGGGCGAAGTGCCCCAGGTGGTTGGTGCCGAACTGCATCTCGAAGCCGTCCTTGGTGGAGGCCTCGGGGATGTTCATGACGCCGGCGTTGTTGATCAGCAGATCGAGGTCCCCCTGCCAGTCCGCGGCGAACTCCCGTACGGAGGCGAGATCGGCGAGATCGAGACGGCGTACCTCGACGCTTCCCTTCGCGTCGCGAACGGTCGCGGCGGCGGCCTCGCCGCGCCGCACGTCCCGCACGGCGAGCACCACATGGGCGCCCGCGTGGGCCAGTGCGTCGACGGTGGCGAGTCCGATGCCGCTGTTGGCGCCGGTGACGACGGCGGTGCGGCCGGTCTGGTCGGTGATGTCGGAGGCGTTCCACTTGCGTTGTGTCTGAGGCATGTCCTCAATGTAGGCGGCGCCAACAATGCTGTCAATGACAACAATGGTGTCGCTGTCCACAATGTAGGCGCCGATCACATCCTCGATACACTGCCCCCATGCAGACCCGTCGTCGTTACCACCACGGAGACCTCCGCGCCGCACTGCTCACCGGTGCGGAGGACACGATTCGGGAGAAGGGACCCGCCGCGCTGTCCCTCCGGGAACTCGCGCGCGACCTGGGCGTCAGCCATGCCGCCCCGAGCCGCCACTTCAAGGACAAACAGGCACTGCTCGAGGCCCTGGCACTGGTCGGCTTCGACCGGATCACACAGACGATGACGGCAGCCCTGGTGGGGGCCGGCGAGTCCTTCGCCGGCCGGCTGGCGGCGGGGGCACGCGCCTACGTGGACTTCGCCGTCGCCAACGCCGAGCTGCTCGACCTCATGTACTCGATCAAGCACGCTCCCGAGGCGTCCGAGGAACTCAGCGCCGCATCCCAACGGTGGACCGAGCAGATGATGAGCCTGATCGCCGAGGGCCAGCGCCGCGGAGAGGTGCGCGAGGGCCCCCTGGAGCGCGTCGGCACGGGGGTCTTCTCCACCCTCCACGGCTATGCCACCCTCGTGGCGAGCGACTCCCTGCCGGAGGAGATGCCCGGAGGGGGCCTGGACGAACTGGTGGCGTACATCCTGCGGGGCTGCGCTCCGGACAAGTAGAACCGAGCCCCCCGTACGGCTTCTGCGATGACCGGCTCCCGAGCCCCGCTCACCGCTCCCGCGCCCGGCGCGCCATCGTCGCGGTCCTCTGCTCCGCCACCGGCGACGCACTCGGCGCACCCTTCGAGTTCGGCGCCGAGGGCGCGTTCTCGGCACGCTTCCCGGAACCGGGCCACGGCGGCGAGATGTGCGGGGACGGCGGCTGGGAACCGGGCGAGGTGACCGACGACTCGCAGATGGCAGGGCGCTTCCGGGGACCCTCACGACCGTCCGACCGGACCACCGCGCCCGCTCGCGTCGGCGGCGCACCTGGCCGGCCCTCACAACGCCTTGAGCGCCCCCGCCGTGGCCCGGGCCAGCCCCGCCAGGTACCCCTTCGGCAGTTTCGGGCCCCGCACCACCACCGCCCGCCAGTACAGCGGGCCCGAGATCAGATCGAGGGCCAGGTCCACGTCGATGGAATCGCTGATCTCGCCGCGGGCGGCGGCCGCGGCGACGACACCGCTCGCCACGCTCTGCTGGCCCTCGCGCAGCGCCTTCTGCATGGCCTCTGCGATGTCCGGGTTGCGGGCTGCCTCCGCCTGGAGGTCCGGGATGATCTGGCCGGCCACCGGGTGGCGCAGGGCGCGGGACGTCACCTCGTACAGGAGTCTCAGATCGCCCTCCAGGGAGCCCGTGTCGGGGGCCGGCAGGCCCTGGACCGCCACCGCCGAGACCAGGTCGAGGACCAGGTGCAGCTTGGAGCGCCATCGGCGGTACACCGCCGTCTTGCCAACGCCCGCCCGCCGCGCGATGCCCTCGATGGACATGCGGGCGTAGCCGACGGCCGCGAGTTCCTCGAAGACGGCCGCGCGAATGGCTTCCGTCACGTCCTCGCGGAGGACGGCCGCGCCCGCGGGGGCCCGGCGGCGCCGTTTCACCTGGGGAGTGCCGGCGTTCGTGGTCATGCGAACCAGCATAGGGCGTGACGACGAAACGGTTGCGTTCCGACGTGAGATCGGCTTAGGCTCACCTTGCGACGATACGGTCCCGTCTCGACGCAAAGAGCAGTCGTTCACACCCCCAAGAGCTGTACAAGACCCAAGAGCAGAGCAAGACCCCGGCAAGAAACGTGAGAAATGCCGGAAAGCGGAGCCACCGGGGCCATTACGACGGAAGACTGCGGACCGGTTCGCGCACCCGACCCCCGAGCGAAAGCAGCGGATGTGAGCCAGGTCCTCCACACACCGCCCCCCACGGCCACCGATCCGGCCGAGACCCCGGCGCAGCTCGCCGCACGGTACGGCCTCGCAGTCAGCGGTGCCCGCCCCTCCCTGCCCGAGTACGTCCACCAGCTGTGGGCACGCCGCCACTTCATCACGGCCTTCGCCACCGCCAAGCTGACCTCGCAGTACAGCCAGGCGAAGCTCGGCCAGGTCTGGCAGGTCATGACCCCGCTGCTGAACGCCGCGGTGTACTACTTCATCTTCGGTGTCCTGCTGCAGACCAAGAAGAATGTGCCGGACTACATCCCGTTCCTGGTGACGGGCGTGTTCATCTGGACGTTCACCCAGAGCTCGATCATGGCGGGCACACGCGCGATCTCCAGCAACCTCGGGCTGGTGCGCGCCCTGCACTTCCCGCGCGCCGCGCTGCCCATCTCCTTCTGCCTCCAGCAGCTGCAGCAGCTGCTGTTCTCGATGGCCGCCCTGGTCGTGATCCTGCTCTGCTTCGGCGTGCCGATCTCCATCTCCTGGCTGCTGGCGATCCCGGCTCTGGTGCTGCAGTTCACGTTCAACGCCGGTGTCTCGATGATCTTGGCCAGGCTGGGCGCGAGGACGCCGGACATCGCCCAGCTGATGCCGTTCATCCTGCGTACCTGGATGTACGTGTCGGGTGTCATGTGGAGCATCGACAAGCTCACCAAGAACGACAATCTTCCGCACCTGGTGACGGTGGCGCTGAAGCTCAACCCGGCCGCCGTCTACATCGACCTCATGCGCTTCGCGCTGATCGACAGCTTCCACGCGCACCAGCTGCCCCCTCACGTGTGGGCGGCGGCGACGGGGTGGGCCCTGCTCGCCGGTGTCGGCGGCTTCATCTACTTCTGGAAGGCTGAGGAGACGTACGGCCGTGGCTAACCCGAACAGCGACGAGCGCATCCCCACCGTCATCTGCGACGGCGTCGACATCGTCTACCGCGTCAACGGCACCGGGGCGGGCCGCGGCTCCGCCACCGCCGCGCTCAACCGCATGCTGCGCCGCAAGACGGCGGAGAAGGCGGCGGGCGTGCGCCTGGTGCACGCCGTCAAGAAGGTCTCCTTCACCGCGTACAAGGGCGAGGCCGTCGGCCTGATCGGTACGAACGGCTCCGGCAAGTCGACGCTGCTCAAGGCCATCGCCGGACTGCAGCCCGTCGAGAACGGCAAGATCTACACCAACGGCCAGCCCTCCCTCCTCGGCGTGAACGCGGCCCTGATGGGCGACCTGACCGGCGAGCGCAACGTCTACCTCGGCGGCCTCGCCATGGGCATGTCCCGCGAGCAGATCAAGGAG
>NZ_JAYWVC010000097.1:0-30119 GCF_036281785.1 Streptomyces chiangmaiensis
GAGGTGCCGTGACCGGCTGCTCCGTCGGCATGCTTCCCCATCGCCCCGTCCTGCGCCATGCGGCCTCGAGGCCGTCCGACGTCCCCAACACGCGGCTCACGAAGGGACGTTGCGCCACGGAGGGCCCCGCCGGACTGTCCGGAGGGGCCCCCTTCCACGCACAAGGCCTGGGTCGGCTCAGCGGGCCGACCCCGCACGGAACCGGCGATACAGCACGGTCCCGCCGAGCACCAGGACCGCGCCTCCTGCGAGGGCGGGCACGGTCGCGTCGGCACCCGTGTGGGCCAAGGCGACCACCGGACGGGCGCTCGGCGGTACGACGGGCCGAGGGGCGGAACGGTGGGTACTCGAGGTGTTCGTGGACGTGTTGCCGGTGGCCGCGTTGCCGACGCCGGCCACACCCACTGTGTTGCCGGAGACGTTCACCGGGAGGTGAATCGGCAACTGCACACTGTTGCCCCCCAGCACACCCGGGGATTGCCTGCTCACGCCGGACGCGGAGGCACCTCCCGCGGGAGCGCCGCCCTGCCGCGGCCCGGCCCCGTGCGCGTCCTGATTCGCGCAGGCGTTCCCCGCGGCCGCGTTGAGAAGCCCCACCACCGTCACCGTGTTGCCGCACACGTTCACCGGAACGTGCACCGGGAGCTGCACGGTGTTGCCGGAGATCAATCCGGGCGAACCCGCCGCGGTGCCGTCCGCCGCGGAGTCCGCGTGCGCCGGCAGCGCCCCGGCCAGCGCCCCCGAGGCGGCAGCCGCGACGAGCAAACCATTTCGGGTAACCCGTTTCATAGGTTCCCTGCCTTCCAGACTTGGTCGCGAGCACTCGCCCGCATCCCGTAAAACGCAGACGCACCATCCGAGTTATGGCTTATCTGCCTTTCACCCCATCGAGTGGCAGAGGACCGAACGCACGGGGGAGGCCGGTCCACCGGTCCGGGCGGCGCCGTCGCGGGGCGGGTGCCGACGGCGCGGGGCACGGCATGTCCGACTGGCCGTATGCCGGGAGGCGTGCCTCGGAGGGCCCGCATATCGTGACCGCAGGGCCGCCGCCGGATCCGCAGCCGGGGCGCCCCCGGAGGAGCCATGTTGTCCACGCACGCACGCATCGCGGTCACCACGGCAACGGCCACGACCGCTGTGCTGGCCCTGCTGGGAGCCGCTCTGCCGTCGGTGACCGAGGCCGACGGCGGCCCCGACCTGTCCCGGTTCTACCGTCAGCGGATCGCATGGTCCGCCTGCTCGGGCGAGGAGAAGTCCGGGGACCTCCAGTGCGGAAAGGTGACGGTCCCCCTCGACTACGCCAGGCCCAAAGCCGGAACACTCGACCTGGCGATGGCTCGCTACCGGGCGACGGCCGGGTCCCACGGCTCCGTGCTGCTGAACTTCGGCGGTCCCGGCGGCGCAGGCGTCCCTGAGCTCGCCGCCGGCGGCAAGAACTTCATGCATCTGACGAACGGCTACGACGTGGTGACGTTCGATCCGCGCGGGGTCGGCCAGTCCTCACCCGTCAGCTGCGGACTAGGGACGGCCGAGGAATCGAACGCGCCGGAAAACGCTGTCGACGCGAGCGATCCACGGGCCGCGCTGGAACAGATCCGTAGGACGGCCGAGCGATGTGCCGGGCACTCCGGGCCGGTGCTGCCGCACATGGGGACCGTCGATGCCGCACGCGACCTGGACGTGATGCGCCAGGCCCTCGGCGACAAGAAGCTCAACTACCTCGGCTTCTCCTACGGCACACGCCTCGGCGCGGTCTATGCGGCCCAGTTCCCCACCAAGGTGGGCCGCATGGTCCTGGACGGGGTCGACACACTCACCGAGTCCCTGGCCGAACAGGGGCTGGCAGGCGCGCAGGGACAGCAGACCGCGCTGGAGGACTTCCTCGACTCGTGCGTCAAGCACCTTCTCTGCCCGTTCGGCGAAGACGCACGCTCGGCCCGCGAGCAGATCGTCCAGCTCATCGACTCCCTGGACCGGGAGCCCGCGTCGACCACCCTCGGCCAGCCGTTCTCGGGGCAGGACCTGGTCGCCGCGATGAGTGAGCTCCTCTTCAGCGAGCGGATGTGGCCGATGCTGGAGCAGGGACTGTCCCAACTGGTGGAAGGGGGCGACCCCTCCGGGCTGATGCGCTACTCGGGCGCCGGCATCGCCGCCCCGTCCGGTCATCGTGCGGGCGGCGGGATCGTCGACCGCGAGGACGTACCCATCGACAACCTCTCGGCCGCACTGATGGCCGTCAACTGCGCCGACGATCCGGACCGGCCGAGCGCCGACCGGGTCACCCGGGACCTCGCCCGGCTGCGCGGCCAGTACCAGGTGGCCTCCCCCGTCTTCGGGCGCTACCGGCTCACCCAGGTGCTGATGTGCTACGGGCGTCCCAAGGGCACCGATTTCATCCGGGAGAAGGTCAAGAACGTGCGCTCCGCGAAGATGCTGCTCGTCGGCACGCGCGGGGACCCGGCGACCCCGTACCGCTGGGCCCTGGAGACCGCGAAGCGCCTCGGCCCCTCGGCCGTGGTCCTCGACAACAGGGGCGAGGGCCACACCGGATACACGACGTCCCAGTGCGTCCATCGCAAGGTCGACTCGTTCCTCCTGTACGGCTCCCTGCCGGCCGACGGGAGCTCGTGCGGACCGGACCCGGCCGGCTGAGCCGGCGCCGCCGGGCGTCAGTTGAGCGAGATCTCCGGCTTGTAGAGGTCCAGCCACAGCGCCAGGTCGAGGGTGCGTTCGAGGCCGCGCCGCGACGGCTGGGTGATCTGCGGGGTGTCGCGGTGGGCGACCTGGTGCACCCGCTCGCGGTCGACCAGGTCGAAGACCGGGTGGGAGGGGCGGGTGAGAAGATCCCTGGCCTGTTCCTGGAGGGCGACGGCGTACCCCGGGTCCTGCGTGGACGGGTAGGGGCTCTTGAGCCGGTCGTACACGGACTTCGGGATGAGGTCGGCCGTCGCCTCCCTCAGCAGGCTCTTCTCCCTGCCGTCGAACGACTTCACCGACCAGGGGGAGTTGTAGACGTAGTCCACGAGCCGGTGGTCGCAGTACGGCACCCGCACCTCCAGTCCGACCGCCATGCTCATCCGGTCCTTGCGGTCCAGCAGGATCCGTACGAAGCGGGTCAGGTGGAGGTAGCAGATCCGCCGCATCCGGTACTCGAAGTCGCTCTCACCCTCCAGACGCCGGATGCCCGAGACGGCCCTGCGGTAGCTGTCGGCCACGTAGGCGCCGAGGTTCAGGGCCTCGGTGAGACGGGGTCTGAGGATCTCGGAGTCGTCGCCGAAGTGCTGGCGGAAGCTGACCAGCCACGGGAAGGTGTCGGCGCGCCTGGCCTCCTCGTCGAAGAACTGGACGTAGCCGCCGAAGACCTCGTCGGCGGACTCGCCGGACAGCGCGACCGTCGAGTGCCCGCGGATCGCCTGGAACAGCAGGTACAGCGAGGCGTCCATGTCGCCGAAGCCCATCGGCAAGTCGCGCGCCCGGATCACCTTCGCCCGCACGTCGAGGTCGGCGAGGGCGCGTGCGTCGAGGACGATGTCCTGGTGCTCGGTGCCGGAGGAACGGGCCACATCGTGCACGAACGGCGTGTCCGGCGTGGAGCGCAGATCGTCGGCCACGAAGTGGTCGGTCTGCCCGGCGAAGTCCACCGCGAAGCTGCGCACCTTCTCGCCCTGCTCGGCGAGCTGCCGGGCAGCCAGCGCGGTCATCGCGGACGAGTCCAGGCCGCCCGACAGCAGCGTGCAGCGCGGCACGTCGGCGACCAGCTGGCGACGGACGATGTCCTCGAGCAGCGAGCGGACGGTGGCGATGGACGCGTCGCGGTCGTCGGGCTGCGGCCGCGTCTCCAACTGCCAGTAGACACGCCTGTGCAGACCCTGCCGGTCGACGGTGACCACAGTGCCGGGCTCGACCTCGCACATGCCGTCCCACACGGCATGTCCGGGTGTCTTGACCATGGCGAACAGTTCCCGGAGCCCGTCGAGGCCGACCCGGGCCCGCATCAGCTGGTTGGCGAGGATCGCCTTGGGTTCGGAGCCGAAGAGTACGCCGTCGGAGGTCGGGGCGTAGTAGAAGGGCTTGATGCCCATGCGGTCGCGGACCATCACGAGCTTGTCGTGCCGGCCGTCCCACACCGCGAAGGCGAACATGCCGTTGAGCCGTTCCGCGAGCCGCTCTCCCCAGGCAAGATAAGCGCGCAGGACGACCTCGGTGTCGGAGTCGGTCGAGAAACGGTGGCCCAGGCCGGTCAACTCGCAGCGCAGCTCGGTGAAGTTGTAGGCCTCCCCCGAGTAGACGAGAGCGACGGTGCCGTCCGGGGTATCGGCGGTCATCGGCTGCCGTCCGCCGGCCAGGTCGATGATCGCAAGCCTGCGATGACCGAGAGCGGCGGGTCCCTCGACCCAGGTACCACGGTCGTCGGGGCCTCGGCAGGCCATCGTCTCGGTCATCGCGTCGAGGGCCGGGACCTCGTTGCGCAAGTCACGGTCGTAGGAGATCCAGCCGGTGATGCCGCACATGCGTGCCTCCCGCATGCGATTGCCCGGCTCAGCGTGTACGCCCTCGGCGCGGCGAGGTGTCGTCCACTGCCGGACAACCAGTTGTATGGAGCAGCTATATCTCCGAGCGTACGTCGGTGCGACGCCGTGCGACCGGCATCTCGAACGTGGAGGTGCCGCGAGTCGAGCCCGGGGCCGCCCCGCCGGGGTCGACGGAGCGGCGTCGGCACCCCAGCGACCTTAGCAATCAATTGCCCCGAATGCCCGACAAGCGAATCGGTCCTAAGGTGCTCATATGGAGCATGACCTCAGTCCCTCGAGCCTCGCGGACCTGCGTCGGCCACGGCCGTACCCCGCGGTGTCGGTGCTGACGCCGACGCACCGCCGCGAGCGTGACAACACTCAGGACCGGGTCCGGCTGCGCAACATGCTGGCCGATGCCAAGAAGCAACTGGAAGCCGATCCGGCCGTCACCCGTGAGCGCCGGCTCGACGTCGCGGAACAACTCGACCGGGCGCTCGCCGAGGTCGACCTGTCGCACGCCGAGGACGGCCTGGTCATCTTCGCCGCACCCGGCGAACACCAGGTGTGGGCGCTGGCCCGGTCGGTGCCCGAGCGAGTGGTGCTCGCGGACACCTTCCTGACCCGCAACCTGGTGGCCGCGGAGGCCGCCGAGCGGCCGTTCTGGGTGCTGAGCCTCTCGGCCGACCTGGTGACGCTGTGGAACGGCGGCGGTGACCGCGTCACCGAGGAGCGCATCGGCGGCTTCCCGGTGATCCGCAGCCGCGAGAACTTCGACGCCGAGCGCCAGGAACGGATCGGCGACATGCCGAGTACGTTCCGCGACGAGGCGACGCGCCGGTTCCTGCGCGATGTCGACATCGCGATGACCGGGGTACTGCGGCGATATCCGCGTCCCCTGTACATCACCGGCGAGCAGGCGGCGCTGTCCCTGCTCGACGAGGTCGGCAGCGTCACCGGGGAGGCGGTGCAGGTCCCGCACGGCGGGCTCGCCCAGGCCACCCCCGACGCCGTGTGGCAGGCAGTCCGGCCGGTGATCGACGCGGAGAACCGCAGGAACGTCGACACGGTCGGCCGTGAGCTGGAATCGGCGCGCGGCCACAAGGCGTTCGCCGCAGGCGTCGACGAGGTCTGGCAGAACGCCTCCGACGGCCGTATCCGGCTCCTCGCGGTCGAGGAGAACTACCGCGTGACGGTCCGTGACGGCGCGGGTGACCACCTCGTGCCCGCCGAGAGCGGCGATCTCGACGCCCGGGAGGACATCGTGGACGAGATCGTCGAGCGCTGCCTGGACACGGGCGCCGACGTGCGCTTCGTTCCGGACGGCGCCCTGGGCGACGCCCAGGGCATCGCCGGGATTCTCCGCTACTGAGTGCTCCCGCCCGCCGGTCTACCCTGCACAGGGACGATCGGCGCAGCGGGAGGACGGCCATGGGTGATCTGCTAGGCGTGGCGGTACTGGGTGCGGGGCACATGGGTGCGGATCACATACGCCGGCTCGATCGCGTGGTGAGCAGTGCGCGAGTGGCGGCCGTGGCGGACCCCGAGACGGATCGCGCCAAAGAGGCCGCGGCCGGCATCGACGGAGTGTCCGTGCACGCGGAACCTGCCGCCGCTCTCGACGCCCCCGGTGTCCAGGCCGTGCTGATCGCCTCCCCTGGGCCGGCGCACGAGGAGGCGCTGCTCGCAGCCTTCGAGCGCGGACTGCCGGTGCTCTGCGAGAAGCCGATGACGCCGGACTCCGCCGGGGCGCTGCGCGTGGTGGAGGCGGAGGCACGGCTCGGGCGGCGGCTCGCGCAGCTGGGGTTCATGCGCCGGTACGACGCCGAATACATGCGACTGAAGTCCCTCCTGGACAGCGGTCGGCTGGGACGGCCGCTGATGCTGCACTGCACACACCGCAATGTGGCGTCGCCGTCGCACTTCACCACACCCATGCTGATCAACAGCTCCGTCTCGCACGAGATCGACGCCGCCCGCTGGCTGCTGGACGAGGAGCTCACCGCGGTGACCGTGCTGCGTCCGCGCCCCTCGTCGAACGCACCCGAGGGTCTGCTCGATCCCCAGTTCGTCCTGTTCGAGACCTCGGGCGGGACCCTCGTCGACGTGGAGATCTTCGTCAACTCCGGCTTCGGCTACCAGGTGCGCTGCGAGGCCGTGTGCGAAGGCGGCAGCGCCCGGATCGGCGACGGACACACGATGGTCGTCACAACAGGGGGCAGAGCCGGCGAGGAGGTGGACCAGGACTACCTCGTACGGTTCGCGGAAGCCTACGACCGCGAGGTGCAGTCATGGGTCGACGCCACCCGGCAGGGACGCGTCACGGGCCCCTCGGTCTGGGACGGATACGCGGCCGCCGCGGTCGCCGAGGCAGGCGTCCGGGCGCTGGAGAGCGGCGTCGGACAGTATGTCGACCTCGCCGTGCGACCGCAGGCGTACGAGCCCACCCGCCGTCGCACACATGACCCTCGAGCGCGCAGTTGAACGACCGGCCGTCCACCCCAGTGGCCCCTCACGTCACGTACGCCGCTCAAGGCTTGCCCGCATCCGGCGAGTACGCCATCTGCCTCTCGCATTCACTCCGGAGAGCCTGTGGCATATGCCGGAAGCACCACCGTATCGTGTCTTGCCAAATCCCTTACAGGGCGTCGCGGGCTGTGCAACAGTCGTAACGGTCCTTCCCTCACCCTTGGCCGAACCGTCCCCGCATCGGAGCGCGTCATGCCACCCCATCTCTCCGCGGACCGCCCCGCCGCCCAGCCTCCCCGGCCCGGCGCGGTCGATGCGCTGATCTCGCAGACCCGGCGGCTGCGCGGAGAGGTGGACGCCGTGCGCCAAGGGGCGCCCGAGGACGGCACGGACCCGGCGGGACGCTGGCAGCGCGCCCTGTGCGATCTGGCTCTGCATCAACTCAGCGATCTCGACGAGCACTTGGCGCAACTACGGGACGGACCGCCACCGGCGCCGGCCGAGCCCACCGTCTCACCGGCCCCGGCCGCGCGGCCCGCGTCCTCCGCCGGCTCGCTGCTCAGCCGGGTCGGCAGCGCGGAGTGGAACCTGCTCACCGACGAGGCGACCTGGTCCGGCGAGCTGCAACAGATCCTCGGACGAGACGCCTCGGTCCCCGCGCTGCCCCTCGACGAACTGCCCTCACTGGTGCACGACGAGGACCGGCCGCTGCTGACGGCGATGGTGACGGACTGTCTGATCGACGGCAAACCGATCGACGGCGAGTTCCGCATCCTGCGCCCGGACGGCGAGCTGCGCACCGTGCACATGATGGGCGAGCCCGTGCTCGACGCCGACGGCAGCACCGCCTCGATGTGGGCCGTGCTGCGGGACGTCAGCGAACTGCGCCGTCACCGGCGGACCGTGCGCGAGACCCGTGACTCGCTGCGGCGCCACCGGGACCGCGCGCACACCGAGCACCGGCTCGCGGTCGAGCTGCAGGAGGCCGTGCTGCCGCCGTGGCGGGGCCCCCTGCGGCTCCCGCGGCAGGGCCCCGGCACCCTGGACCTGGCCGCCCGGTACCTGCCCGCGTCGATGAGCAGGCTGATCGGCGGCGACTGGTACGACGCCCTCGAACTGCCCGGTGGGGACACCCTGCTCAGCGTCGGCGACCTCACCGGACGCGGAGTGACCGTGGCCTCCGGTGTGGCGACGCTGGTGGGTGCCCTGCGCGGCATGGCCGTGACGGGTGCCGAGCCGGGCCGATGCATGGGATGGCTCAACCACATGCTCGACGCCTCGGTCCAGCCTGCGCTGGGCAGCGCCGTGTCCTGTCGCTACCGCCCCGGGACACGCACCCTGAGCTGGGCGCAGGCAGGGCACCCCGCCCCGTTGCTGTTCCGCGACGGGACGGGGCGCATGCTGGCAGCACCGGACGGCGTGCTGCTCGGAGCGACCTCTGGGGCCGACTACGGGCAGGCCGAGGAGACCCTCGTGCAAGGCGACCTGCTGCTCCTGTACACCGACGGGCTGGTCCCGGGGCACAGTGGCACGGCTGCTGTTCGGAGGCTGCTCGACCTGGCTCCGCGCCTCGATGGAGCCCGCACAGCCCAGGACTGCGTTCGGACCGTGGTCGAGGAGTTCGGCGAGAGCGAGCGCGAGGACAACGCCTGCGTGCTCGTCGCCAGGGTCATGTCCTGACGAAGGGGTTCAAGCCCCTTCGGACCCCGGCCCCTTCACACCGGCACAGGCCCCTCTTATGCCTGCGTGGAGTTGCCGCCCTTGGACTTCGACAGCCCCTTGGGAAGCGCCGTCCTGATCTCCTCACGCAGATCCTGGATCTTCGGATAGCTGGAGTACTGTCCGGTGAGCCGGTACATCTCGCGCAGCCGGTCCCAGGTGCGGTGGGAGGAGTTGGCTCCCATCGACGTCAGGGCCAGACGCGCGTACCGGTCGGCCTGTTCCGGGTCGTCCGCGATGAAGCATGCGGACGCGAGAGAGATGTGGTCGAAGATCTTCGACCGCTCCCGGCCGGAACCTCGCAGCTCCAGCGCCTCCTTGGCGTGCCGCTGCGCGATGACCGCCGCACCTGGCTCGTGTTCGGCCAGAGTGCGGTAGGCCAGGGCCTGCATCCCGTGCAGATCCGCCTCGTCGAACATCTGCATCCAACTCGGCGGCGGTACATCCCTCTTGTCGGAGACGAAGAGGTCCTCCGCCTCGCCGAGGGTGCGCCGCATGGCCTGCCCCTTGCCCATGGAAGCCTGCGCCCAGGCCTCGATGGTGCAGAGCATGGCCCTGGTGCGCGGCAGCACCTCGTCGCCGGAGCCGGACTTGGCGAGCTGCATCAGGTCCAGTGCGTCGTCGGGCCGGCCGAGGTGCACCATCTGGCGGGCGGCGCGGGAGAGCGCCTCCCCGGCGCGTGGCCGGTCACCGCCCTCACGGGCCGCGTGGGCGGCGATGACGAAGTACTTCTGTGCCGTGGGCTCCAGGCCGATGTCGTGCGACATCCAACCGGCGAGCACGGCAAGGTTGGCGGCCACGCCCCACAGGCGTCGCTGCAGATGGTCGGGGTGGTGGTAGGTGAGCATGCCTCCCACTTCGTTGAGCTGTCCCACGACAGCCTTGCGCTGCAGCCCGCCGCCGCGGGCCGCGTCCCAGGCCCGGAACACCTCTACCGAGCGCTCCAGCTCCTCGACTTCCTGCGACCCGATGGGGGCGGCCTCATAGCGGTCGAACCCAGCGGGGTCGGCGTGCAGGGGATCGTCGAAGCGGGGAGCGTCGGCCGCGAGGGCCGGATCGGTGTGCAGCCAATCGTTCATCGCACTGCTGAGTGCGGATCCTGCGGCGAGCGCGGCACCCGCGCCCACCAAGCCGCGTCGGTTGAGCATGAGGTCCATTCCCGTGAATTCGGTGAGGACCGCAGCCGTCCGCTCGGGCGCCCACGGAATGCCGTCGGGATGCTGCGCATGCCCGTCGTCACCCCGTCTCCCCACGCGCCCGTGCCGGACCAGACCGAGGTCCTCGATGGTCACGACACGGCCGAGTCGCTCGGTGAACAGCGCCGCCAGCACCCGCGGCACCGGATCGCGCGGGATCTCTCCCATGTCGATCCAACGCCGCACTCGCGAGGTGTCGGTCGCCAGCTGGGGGTGGCCCGTGGCCGCCGCCTGCCGGTTGACCATCCTCGCAAGTTCGCCCTTGGACCAGCCGGCCAGGCCGAACAGGTCCGCGAGGCGGGTGTTGGGTTGTCCGCTCACGTCAAGCCCCCAGGTTCTCGGCTGAATTGACAGTAACCCTCGGTCAGTTGCTTCGGGACTATTCGCCAGGGTTCGCCAGGGTGCGCCAGATGGTGTGCCATGGGGCCACGGGTGTCAGGTAGGAACGCGCCACCCCGACTCGGTCGCCGCAGGACATTCCCCAGGGTGCACCGAGGGCGGCCGGGACGGGCGGCGCGCACCTCGAAGGCACACGAAGGGATCTGTATCAACCATGTACGCATCGTCCTCCGTGTCCGCCCCGCCCCGGTCGCTGCGCCCCCGCCCGGGTGCCGGCGGCCCCTACCTCGACCCCGCGCGACCGACGGCCCCCGTCCTCGCCGTCGGCAGGACACGGCGCGTTCCGGGCGTCGGCCCCCAACCGCTCAGCGGGAGAATCGACTTGTCCGGCCCCCAGGGCGCGCAACTGCGCACGGCGATCGCTTCGGTGCATCGCATCTGTCCGGAGTTCACTCCGGTACAGGTGCTGCGCCGAAGCGGCCGCTCCGTGCTCCTCGTCGGCACGACGGGGCGCAGCACGGCCGTTGCCAAGTGTTTATTGGACCACTCCACCATCTGGTCCGAGCGGCTCCGGCACGAGATAGCGGCGTACCGGTCGTTCGTCCGGCACCGCCCACCCGTGCGGGTGCCCCGGCTCATCGCGGCGGACCCGGACAACTGCACCCTGGTCATCGAGCGAATGCCCGGCCGGGTTGCCGCGTTGCAGCGTCATCCGGCGGAAGCGCCGCCGCGCGCGGACATCAGGGCGGCACTGGGCGCGGTCTGCCGGCTCAACGCCTGGCGTCCCCCCGCCGGGACGTTCGACGCGCCGCTGGACTACGCGGAGCGGATCTCGCGCTTCCATGAGCTGGGGCTGCTGACGGACCGGGACATGGGAGACCTGCAGAAACTGCTGCACGGTATCGCCCACGCGGCGGGCCGGCAGGGCATGGGCCAGTTCTGCCACGGCGACGCCCTGCTGTCGAACATCCTGCTCTCACCGGCAGGTCCTGTACTGGTGGACTGGGAACACGCGGGCTGGTACCTGCCCGGGTACGACCTGGCGACGCTGTGGACGGTCCTCGGCGACACCCCGGTGGCCCGCCGTCAGATCAGCCAGATCGCGCAGTCGACGGGACCGGCCTCGCGCGACGCCTTCCTGGTCAACCTGATGCTCGTCCTCACCCGCGAGATCCGAACCTATGAGACGGCCGTGCAGCGATCGATGCACGACACGACCCCCGCGGCACCGGGAGTGGCCCACCCGGGCGCTGCGCCGTCCGGCGAGGAACAGCGGCTGCTGCTGCGGCGGCTGCACGACGACTGCCAACTGGCCCGTCGTGCCGTGCGAGCGGCGGTCGGTACTCGCTGAGGGGGATGGCGGTCCGCGGTGCGCTCGCGACAAGTGACGCACCGCGGACCTTCGTCGTGTCCGAGCCCTCCTCGCACGCCGTGCGGGGGCACCCCCGTCCGGGTCATCGGTCCACTCCACTGACGCCCCGCAGGCCGTGCCACCACCGTCGCGAAACTCCACGCCACCACCACCACATGGGAAATCGCCTGTCCCTGGGCATGATTGACGGATCGTCGCAGAGCCGGTACCACTGACGCACGTTCGGCCCCCGCACGCCCCAGAGCGCCCGACCGTCCCAGGAGGCTGCCTTGCGCGGATCCGCCACCGACCCTCACACTCCCACCGGGCACAGACGCGCCCGGAGAACGGCGGTGGCCGTCGCCTCGGCCGCCCTGCTGCTGCCGCTGTTGGGCGCCGCCCCGGCGGCACCCGGGAACAGCGCACCGACCGACCTGCAGAGCGCCTTCGCCTCGGCCTCCGCCCAGTACCACGTGCCGCAGAACCTGCTGCTCGGCGTGTCGTACCTCCAGTCCCGCTGGGACAGCCACGCCGGTGCGCCCAGCGTCTCGGGCGGCTACGGCCCGATGCACCTCACGGACGCCCGCACCGCCATCGCCGGGGCCTCACACCACGGCGAAGGCACGGAGGACGCCCGTGGCGACCAGGCGCGCACCGCGCTGCTGCCCACCGTGACGGTGCCGAAGGACTCGGTGCTCCCGGCCAGACTCAGGACGCTCCTGAAGGCCGCCGCGTTGACCGGCATCCCGGCGGAGCAGCTGCGCACCGACCCCGCGGCGAACATCGCGGGCGGTGCCGCCCTGCTCGCCGATGCGCAGCGGCATCTCGGCGCGACACCCGGCGGCGACCCGGCCGACTGGTACGGGGCCGTCGCGGAGTTCTCGGGCGCGGACGACAGCACCACCGCGGCGGCGTACGCGAACGACGTCTTCCAGGTGATGCGCGAGGGCGAGCGGCGCACCACGGACCTCGGGCAGAGCGTGACGCTCACCGCACAGCCCGCGCTGACGCCCGACACAGCACAACTGGCTCGCACGGGGCTGCGGGCCACCGACGCCGACGGGACCGAGTGCCCGAGGTCCGTGTCCTGCGAATGGATCCCGGCGCCCTACGAGGAGTTCGGCGACGGTGACTACGGCAACCACGACCTGGGCGACCGGCCCGCGTCGCAGAGCATCAAGTACATCGTCGTCCACGACACGGAAGGCCAGTGGGGCGGCGTCCTGAACCTCATCAAGGACCCGACCTATGTGTCGTGGAACTACACCGTGCGCTCCACGGACGGGCTGATCGCCCAGCATGTGAAGGCCAAGGACGTGGCCTGGCACGCGGGCAACTGGTACATCAACGCCAAGTCGATCGGCATCGAGCACGAGGGCTTCCTCGCCTCGCCCGACGCCTGGTACACGGAGGCGATGTACCGCTCGTCTTCGCGCCTGGTGCGCTACCTCGCCGCGAAGTACCGCATCCCCCTGGACCGGCAGCACATCCTGGGGCACGACAACGTGCCTGGTCCGACGACCTCCACCATCCCGGGCATGCACACGGACCCGGGCCCGTACTGGGACTGGCGGCACTACTTCGAGCTGCTCGGCAGGCCGTTCCACACCACGGCCGGCGCCAGGGGCGGCCTGGTGACGATCCTGCCGGACTACACCGCCAACCGGCCGGAGTACACGGGCTGCACCACCGCGGGTGAGCCGTGCGCGGTGCACGGCTCCAGCGAGGTGCGGCTGTACAGCGCGCCCGACGAGAACGCGCCGCTGATCAAGGACATCGGGCTGCGCCCCAAGGGCGACCCCTCGACGATCGACGTGAACGACGTGGGCTCTCGGGTCTCCACCGGCCAGCGGTACGCCGTCGCCGACCGTGACGGGGACTGGACGGCGATCTGGTACCTGGGCCAGAAGGCCTGGTTCCGCAACCCGACCGGGCAGCGCACGGCCGTGAACGCGTCGGGCCTCGTGGTGACGCCCAAGGCCGGCTTCGCCGACATCCCCGTGTACGGCCGGGCGTACCCGGAGAAGGAGGCGTACCCGCAGGGGGTGCCCGCGCAGTCGGTCTCGCCACTGTCGTACAGGCTGCCGGCAGGCCAGAGGTACGTCATCGGCGACGCGGTGCCGGGCGAGTACTACTACGCCGTCACCTTCACGACGGACTCGCACCGGGTCGTGATCGGCAAGGACCTCTACTACGAGATCCAGTTCGGCCACCGGGTGGCGTTCGTTCGGGCGGCGGACGTCCAGGTGCTGCCTTCGGCGTCGTAGAGCGGCGAACAGGGCCGGGCCCCGCGGGGCCCGGCCCTTGGCGTGCGGACCGCTCAGCCCTGCTGGAACAGCTCCGCGGGCAACGGCTTGAGCAGCGTGTACAGGTCGTCGGTGATGGGGCGGTCCCACGCCGCGATGGTCACCAGGACGTCGTCGCTGCGGTCGAACTGGACGCAGGAGATCCGGCTCTCGGAGAGCTTGAGGCGGCGCACGATGAGGAGGTTGTCGCCCTGCATCACCGGGATGTCCTCACTCCCGACGACGGTGACCTCCTCGTCGTTCTCCAGCGCGATGAGGAGCTGGGCCACCTCGAACGGGATCTCGCCCTCGGCGACATCACGGGCCGGGGAACCCTCCGGCAGATTGCCGATGATCATCGCGGGACCGCGGCCGCCGAACAGGTCGTAGCGCAGGAAGACGCCCTGGCAGCTGCCGTCGGGAGCGGGCAGCAGACCGGCACCGAGATTGCCCGGCCAGTCCCCCGGGTCCATGGCCAGGACGTCGAAGTCCGGCCCGGCGGGGGTGGCGCTGCGGCGGCGGAGGAAGGACATGCGGCAATGGTACGTGGCCGAGCGGGAAGCGGGGCTGTGGGCCCGCCCTCGTCGGGAGCCGGTCGCCCGCCGCCGGGCGAGGCCCACAGCGTGATCGACCAGCTCCTGCCGATCCATCGGCCGTGACCCCCGACGTCCTTGGACAATAGGGGGACGTTCCCGAGGGGACTCCCGTCGCCGACGGCGTCCGGAAAGCGCGGTCACGTCGCCGCTGATCCCCACCGGCCGGGCCGGTCCGACGAGCATGCCGGCGTGGGTACGCCGGACCGGCCGAGCAGGACGCCGGTGACGCGGCCGGCGATCCGGGGCGCACGGCCGAGCGGGTCCGGCCGCCGGTGCCGCGGCGTGGGCCCTTCGGTCAGCCGTCGGTGCGGGCCGGGCCCGCCGTCGGCGGGATCACCGCGACGGGGCTCGCCGCGTGGAGCAGTACGGCTTGGGTCACCGAACCGATCATGCGGGCGGGTGCCGGGATCCGCCGGCGGTGGCGGCCCACGACGACCAGTTCGGCCTCTTCGGAGGCGGCGACCAGGTGACCCGCGGCCTGACCGGGTGGGGTCGAGAGGTCGACCCGCACGTGCGGGTGCCGCTCGCGATGGACGGCGAGGAGGCCGGCGGCCAGGGTGCGGGTCTCCTCCTCGACGGCGTCCTCGTCGACAGCCGGGGACACCACTTCGCCCGGCGCCGACCAGACCTCGAGCGGGGCCCAGTGGTAGGACGAGATCACGTGCAGCAGGGCGTGGCGGCGGTCCGCCTCCGCGAAGGCGAAGGCGAGGGTGGCCTCGGTGGGACCGTCGACGTCCACACCGACGACGACCCGCGGTCCCGGCTCGACGGGCGGACCCTTGTGCACCTCGCGCCCCGGGCGCGGCACCACGACCACCGGGCAGGCGGCGTAGCCTGCGACCGCCAGGCTGGTGGACCCGAGGAGCAGACTGGCGAATCCCCCTCGGCCTCGCGAGCCGACCACCATGAGCTGCGCGTCTGCGCCCAGTTCGGGCAGGACGGTGTCCGGCGCGCCGTCGCAGGTCATGTACTCCATGACCGGAACGCCCTGCCGGTCCGCCAGCCGCGCGCGGACATGGTCGAGCACCGGGTCCTCGGCACGCTCAGCGGGGCCGGCGACCGCGACATCGGGCTGCTCCCGGTGCGGATGCCCACGCACATGAACCACGCGCAGCGGCGCCGTACGCAGCAGTGCGGCGGCCAGCGCCCACTCCAAGGCACGCAGGCTGTCGTCCGATCCGTCGACGGCCGCCACGACGGGCAGAGTGATCATGGATTCCTCGCCTCCGGCACACCGTTGTGATCCCTCCGGGGCCAGCCTGACGCAGACGGCGGCCCCGGCGCGGATTCGACGGCCGCGTGTCCGAAGATTCCGGACCGGCGACGAGTCACCTCGCGGGCGAGACTCAGGTGAGGTCGAACTCCCCCTTCCGCGCCCCCGACACGAACGCACCCCACTCCGCGGGGGTGAAGATCAGGGAAGGGCTCTCGGGGCTGCCACTGTTGCGCATCGCGATGAAGCCCTCGACAAAGGCGATCTGGACATCCCCGAGCCCTCGGCTGCTGGAGTGCCAGTCGGCGTTGCTCAGGTCCAGCTCCGGCTTGTCCCAGCCCGCGAGCGTCTGGCCCTGGATGGTGCTCTCGGCCACGTCCGTGCTCCTCCCGATTCGTCGTCCGCGGCCAGCCTAGCCATCGCATCCCACCGCCGACAGGTCACGTGACGGGGATGCCCTCACGAGGTCGGAGGACGGTCGCCGACCAGCCACATGGAGAAGAACTGCGACCCTCCGCCGTAGGCGTGCCCGAGGACCCGCCGGGCACCGTCCACCTGGTGTTCTCCCGCCTGTCCGCGCACCTGGAGGGCCGCTTCCGCGAAGCGGATCATGCCGGAGGCGCCGATGGGATTCGTCGAGAGCACCCCACCCGACATGTTGACGGGCAGGTCCCCGCCGAGTTCGGTCACGCCGGACTCGGTGAGCTTCCAGCCCTCGCCCTCTGCCGCGAAGCCCAGGTTCTCCAGCCACATGGGCTCGTACCAGGAGAAGGGCACGTACATCTCCACCGCGTCGATGTCCCGGCGAGGGTCGGCGATCCCCGCCTGCCGGTAGACGTCTGCGGCGCAGTCCTTGCCCGCCTGCGGAGACACGAAGTCCTTGCCCGCGAAGAGGGTCGGCTCGCTGCGCATCGCGCCACCGAGCATCCACGCGGGCCGCCGGGGCGAACGGGCCGCTCCCGCACGGTCGGTGAGCACCATGGCGCAGGCGCCGTCGGAGGACGGGCAGGTCTCCGAGTACCGGATCGGGTCCCACAGCATGGGCGAGGACTGCACCTTCTCCAGGGTGATGTCGTGCTCGTGCAGATGCGCGTACGGGTTCTTCAGCGCATTGCGCCGGTCCTTGTACGCGACCAGGGAACCGACCGTGTCCGGGGCACCGCTGCGCCGCATATAGGCGCGCACATGCGGGGCGAAGAAGCCGCCCGCGCCCGCCAGCAGCGGTTGCTGGAACGGGATGGGCAGCGACAGGCCCCACATGGCGTTGGACTCGGACTGCTTCTCGTACGCAAGGGTCAGCACCGTGCCGTGCACACGCGCCGCGACAAGGCCCGCCGCGACAAGTGCGGTGGAACCGCCCACAGAGCCGGCGGTGTGCACCCGGAGCATGGGCTTGCCGACAGCGCCGAGGGCGTCGGCAAGATAGAGCTCCGGCATCATGACGCCCTCGAAGAAGTCGGGCGCCTTGCCGATGACCACGGCGTCGATGTCCGACCATGTCAACTTGGCGTCTTCCAGGGCTCGTTGCGCGGCCTCTCGCACGAGCCCGGCGATGGACACGTCCCGGCGCGCCGCCACGTGCTTGGTCTGTCCGATGCCGGTGACGGCCACGGGCTCCTTGCTCATCGCGGCTCCCCTTCGAGTACGGCGACCAGGTTCTGTTGCAGACACGGGCCGGACGTGGCGTGGGCGAGCGCCCGGTCGGACGCCCCGCGGTGGATGCGGGCGGCGGCCTCGCCGATGCGGATCAGTCCGGCGGCCATGACCGGATTCGCGGCGAGGGCGCCTCCGGAGGGGTTGACCGTGACCGTGTCATCCAGGCGCAGGGCCTTGCGCAGGATCACCTCCTGAGGGGTGAACGGCGCATGCAACTCAGCTGTGTCGACGGGCCGTTCGAAGGCGCCGGACTTCTCGGCGGCGAGCCGCGTGGACGGTGAGTCGGTCAGGTCGCGCACCCCGAGTCCGTGCGCCTCGATCCGGTGGTCGATGCCCCGGATCCATGCGGGCCGTGCGCACAGCTCCCGGGCCCGCTCTCCCGCCGCGAGGATCACGGCGGCGGCGCCGTCACCGATCGGGGGGCAGTCCCCGGTGCGCAACGGCCGTACGAGATAGTCACCGTGCGGCCCCGAACGCCTCAGTTGCGCATGGGGGTTGTCAACCGCGGCCGCCCGGCTGCGCGCGGCGATGCCGGCCAGCGCGGGCTCGTCGGTCTCACCCGCGTCGATGAGCGCCTGCGCCTGAAGGGCGGCGAGCGCCACCGGGTCCGGCCACAACGGCGCCATGTAGTACGGGTCCAGTTGACGGGTCAGCACGTCCCGTACGGATCCCACCGACGACTTGCCGTACGCATAGACCAGCGCGGTGTTGGCGTCGCCCGTGAGCAGCTTCGTCCACGCCTCGTACATCGCCCATGCGCCGTCCATCTCGACGTGCGACTCGGAGATCGGAGGCCAGGCCCCCACCCCGTCAAGGGCAAGGGTGAAGGAGAAGGCACGCCCCGCGAGATAGTCGCTGGAGCCGGAGCAGGTGAAGTCGATGTCGGCGGTGTTGAGACCGGTCCGGTGCAGTACGTCGTGCAGCACCGGCATGAGCATCTCCACCTCGGAGAGCTCGTCACTGGTGCGCCGGTGATCGGTCTGCGCGAAGGCGACGACGGCGATCTCGCGGACTCCTGGGGCTTCTTCCCGCGTCAAAGCAGCTCCCTGTACGCCTCGTAGTCCGCGTCCGGTTCTCCCGTGGGCCGGTAGTGGTCGGGATGGCGCGCCCCTTCGGTCCACACCGGTTCGACCCGCAGGCCCATACGCACCTGGTCGTAGGGGATGCCCCCGATACGTCCGTGCAGGGCGAGGTCGGCGCCGTCGAGGGCGATGTGCGCGTAGACGTAGGGCACTTCGATGTCGAGGTTCTTCGCCTTGATGTTGACGATGCAGAAGGTGGTGACCGTGCCACGGGGTCCCACCTCGACCTGTTCGGATGTGGCGACCCCGCAGGTGGGACAGGCTCCTCGCGGCGGGATGTACACCTTGCGGCACGAGGGGCAGCGCTCGCCGACGGTCCGCCGTCGGGACAGGGCGTCGATGTGGGCGGACTGGGCGCGACCGGGCGAGTAGACGTAGTCGAGCCGGGCCGGCACCACGATGCCGGCCACCGCGTCCTCGAACGCTCCGTCGTGGCCGGTCGGCTCGACGGGATCACCGTCGTACGGCTCGAAGCAGGCGATGTCCGTGATGGCGCCGGAGCGCTCGGCCGCCCAGCGGATCCGGACGCGCATACCGGTCCGGACGGCATCGGGGCCGGAGGCGTCGAGGGCGTGCAGAAAGGCGGTGTCGGCTCCGTCGAGCCGGACCAGGACCCAGGCGAAGGGGCGGTCGAGGGGTTGGCCCCGGCGGGGGGCGTGATTCCACGCCCATGTGGTGACGGTGCCGGTGGGGGCGACCTCGACGAGGTCGCGGAGCTCCTCGGCGGTCGCGGGGTCGTATTCGACGGGCGGGACGAGGGTCCGGCCGTCGCCGGTCCTCACCCCGAGGACCACACGTTCCCGCAGGCCCGTGAGAAAGGCGCTCTGCACGGGTCCCAGGGAGCGGGTGAAGGGGAACTCGACGACGAGCGGGGCTTTGAGGACTTCGGGCATCCCGCATCTCTCCTTGTGTCTCCCGGAAGGTCAGGCGCGCCGATAGACGGGCGGCCGCTTCTCCGCGAACGAGCGGGCGCCTTCCTTGGCGTCCGCGGTCTCGAAGATCGGCCATCCGCGCTCCAGTTCGGCGGCGAGTCCCTCGGTCTCCGTCATACCGGCGGTCTCGTAGACGGACGCCTTCACGGCCTCGACCGCGAGCGGCCCGCAGGCGTTGATCTGTTCGGCCACTTCCAGGGCCTCGGCGAGCGCGGTGCCGTCGGGCACGACATGGCCCACGAGTCCGATGCCGGCCGCCTCGCGTGCCGTGTACGGGCGTCCGGTGAGCAGCATCTCGAGGGCGTGGGTCCGCGGGATCTGCCGCTGGAGGCGGACCGTCGAGCCGCCGATCGGGAAGAGTCCGCGCCTGACCTCGAACAGGCCGAAGACCGCGGACTCCCCCGCCACCCGGATGTCGGTCCCCTGCAGGATCTCGGTGCCGCCGGCCACGCAAGGCCCTTCGACGGCGGCGATCACCGGTTTGCGGGGGCGATGGTGGCGCAGCATCGCCTTCCAGTGCAGGTCCGGGTCGGCGGTGAGCCGGTCGCGGTACTGCTGCCCCTCCATTTGCTTGCCGGCGAGGGCCTTGAGGTCCATCCCGGCACAGAAGGAGCCGCCGGCGCCGGTGAGCACGATCGAGCGCACCGCATCGTCCTCGTCGGCCTCGAGCCAGCCGTCGTAGAGGCCCACCAGCATGGGCAACGAGAGCGCGTTCCTGGCCTCAGGCCTATTCAGCGTCAGCACCAGTGTGGCACCTTCGCGCTGCACGGTGAGGTGTTCCGTCCCACCCATCGCATCCTCCCGTCTGCGGAACGAGAACAGGTTGCAGGAGGCGCGTGGCCAGGACAAGAGCTTTCTGACAGATAGTCAGAATTCTTGTGCGAGGGCCCTTCCCAGTTGTGCCGGCGTTTGCTCTGATGACCCGCGAACCGACGGATGCGCCTTTTTTCGCGGAGTGTTGCCGGGGTCAGGAGGAGCGGTGGAGTACAACCTTGCGGACCTGTTCGAGTCGGTCGTCGACGTGGTTCCGGACCGCGAGGCGCTCGTGTACGTCGACCACCCCGGAACGGGCGCGGAGCGCCGGCTGACCTATGCGGAGCTGGACGCGGCGGCCAACCGCATCGGACACCATCTGCTCGACGCCGGGATACGGCCCGGAGAACATCTCGGGCTCCACCTGTACAACGGGATCGAGTACCTGCAGACGGTGCTCGGCTGCCTGAAGTCCCGGATCGTCCCGGTCAACGTGAACTACCGATACGTGGAAGAGGAGTTGGTGTACCTCTACCGGGACGCGGACCTGGTGGCGCTCGTCTTCGACGCGGAGTTCGCCGACCGGGTGGCCGCGGCGGTGCCCCGGACGGAGAAACTGCGGCATCTGCTGCGGGTGGGAACCCCGGCACCGGGTGCCGCCGCGCCGCCCGCCGTGGATTTCGCGGACGCCGAGGCCGCCGCCTCTCCCGCGCGCGGCTTCGCGCCACGCGCGGCGGACGACCAGTTCATCATCTACACCGGCGGCACGACCGGTATGCCCAAGGGCGTGATGTGGCGCCAGGAGGACCTGTTCTTCGCCGGTCTCGGCGGCGGCGCGCCGACCGGCGATCCGGTGAAGAAGCCGCAGGAACTGGCCGAGCGGGTCGCGGCCGGCGGCGAGGGCATCACCTTCTTCCCGACTCCCCCGCTGATGCACGGCACCTCGACGCTGACGGCGTTCATCGGCTTCAACTTCGGGCAGCGGATCGTGATCCACCGCAAGTTCGTGCCGGAGGAGGTGCTGCGGACCGTCGAGAAGGAGAAGGTCACCAGTGTGTCGCTGGTGGGCGACGCGATGCTGCGGCCGCTGATCGACGCACTGAACGGTCCGATGAGGGGCACGGACTGCTCGTCCCTGTTCAGTGTGTCGTCGTCGGGGGCCATCATGTCGGACACGGTGCGCGCACAGTTCCAGGCACTCGTCCCCGACGCCATGCTGCTGAACAACTTCGGCTCCTCGGAGTCGGGCTTCAACGGAACCGCCACCCCCGACTCGGGCCCGGACAGCGGCTTTCGCATCCGCGTCAACTCCCGCACCCAGGTGGTGGATCCGGTCACTCACGAGCCGGCGACGGCCGGCCAGGTGGGCCGGGTCGCCCAGTGCGGGCACGTACCCCTCGGCTACTACAACGACCCCGGGAAGACCGCCGAGACCTTCTTCCGGAAGGACGGTGAGCGCTGGGTGCTCCTCGGTGATATGGCGACGGTCGACGACGAGGGTGTCGTCACGATCCTCGGCCGGGGCTCGCAGTGCATCAACACCGGTGGCGAGAAGGTCTATCCGGAGGAGGTCGAGCAGGCGCTCAAGTCCCATCCGGACGTGTACGACGCGCTCGTGACCGGGGTGCCCGACGCGAGGTGGGGCAACCGTGTGGCGGCGGTGGTGCAATTGCGCGCGGGCGCGGCGCGGCCGTCCCTGGACGACATCCAGAGCCACTGCCGGACGCGTCTGGCGGGCTACAAGGTTCCGCGCCAATTGGTGATCACCGTGGCGGTCCGGCGCTCACCCAGTGGCAAGGCGGACTACCGCTGGGCGAAGGAAGTGGCGGTGGCGGCGAACCACTGAGGGGATCGGCCACCGACCGGCGATGGAAGGGCGGCGCGGGGCGGTCCCGACCACGTCGCCCTCCGCGGCCCGGCAGGCTGCGGCCGCCGAACGTGGCGGTACCACCCGACGGGTGCGCGAGCACGTCCAAGCGCTCGAGACCGAGATGGGCGCGGAGCGCCTTCACGTCGTCGACCAGCCGGTCGCACCGGTAGGTGGCGGGGTCAGCCGGATGGGCGGACTCCCCGGTCCCGCGCAGATCGAGCAGTACCAGCCGCCGGGTGGCGAGTCCGCCGAGGTCCCCGAGGTAGGCGGAGGCGCGCATCGGCCCGCCGGGGAGGACGACGAGCGGGTCGCCTGTTCCCCGCGAGTGTGCGGCGAGCCGGGTCCCGTCGTACGCGTGAAGCTTGGCATGTCCCTGATCGTTCCGGCAGTGGGGGCCGACCGCAACCGGATTCCGCCTCGCGTCCGTGGCGGCCGGCGCCGGAAAGTAGAGGCGGACCCCTTGCCTGCGGGCCGATGAGCTGGATTACTGATCCCCAGCAGATCCGACCGAATGATCGGTCGCCCGGAATGGCGTGATTGGCGAGGGAGACGGCCCCATGGCGGATGCGCACGACCTGCTGGACGCGGGGGAAAGGCTCGACGCCGAGGGTTTGCGGGCCCTGCAGCTCGAGCGGTTGCGAGCCTCATTGCGGCATGCCTACACGCACGTGCCCTTCTACCGGGAGTCCTTCGACAAGGCGGGCGTCCACCCCGACGACTGCCGCACGCTCTCCGACCTCGCCCGATTCCCGTTCACCGTGAAGGCGGACCTGAGGGAGAACTACCCGTACGGGATGTTCGCGGTGCCCCGGGAGCGCATCCGGCGGATCCACGCCTCCAGCGGCACCACCGGGCGCCCCACGGTCGTCGGCTACACCGACAACGACCTGTCCATGTGGTCGGACATGGTCGCCCGGTCCATCCGCGCGGCGGGCGGCCGGCCCGGCGACACGGTGCATGTCGCGTACGGCTACGGCCTGTTCACCGGCGGCCTCGGCGCCCACTACGGCGCCGAACGCCTCGGTTGCACGGTGATCCCCGCCTCCGGGGGCATGACGGCACGGCAGGTGCAGCTGATCCAGGACCTCGAGCCGGGCATCATCATGGTGACTCCCTCGTACATGCTCACCCTGCTCGACGAGTTCGAGCGCCAGGGCATCGACCCGCGGAGCACCTCGCTGCGCGTCGGGATCTTCGGTGCCGAGCCGTGGACCGAGGAGATGCGACGCGAGATCGAGGAGCGCTTCGCCATCGACGCGGTCGACATCTACGGTCTCTCGGAGGTCGTCGGTCCGGGCGTGGCCCAGGAGTGCGTCGAGACCAAGGACGGCCTTCACGTGTGGGAGGACCACTTCTACCCCGAGATCGTCGACCCGATCACCGGCGAGGTGCTGCCCGACGGTGCGGAGGGCGAGCTGGTCTTCACCTCCCTCACCAAGGAGGCCATGCCCGTGATCCGCTACCGCACGCGGGATCTGACCCGCCTGCTGCCGGGCACCGCCCGCGCCTTCCGGCGGATCGAGAAGATCACCGGACGCAGCGACGACATGGTCATCCTGCGCGGGGTGAACCTCTTCCCCACCCAGATCGAGGAGATCGTGCTGCGGACGCCGGGCGTGGCACCGCATTTCCAGCTCCGGCTCACCCGCGAGGGGCGGCTGGACGCGCTGACCGTACGGGCCGAGGCACGGCCCGACGCCGGACCCGAGATACGGGAGGCCGCCGCGCTCGCCATCGCAACGGCCGTCAAGGACGGCGTGGGCGTGTCGGTGGCAGTGGAGATCGTCGAACCGGAGTCACTGGAGCGGTCGGTGGGCAAGATCCGGCGGATCGTGGACCTGCGCACGGCACGGTGACCGGTCGCCGTCCCCGCGTATCCCGGGGACGGCGACCGGGCAGCGCCTCGCCGAAACAGCGGCGCCCCGGCACTGTGACCCGTGAGAAGTGACGCGGACGGCAGGTTCACGGAGCAAGGCGCCGAATGCCCGACAGATCACGAGCGGTCACGGCGTTGCGGTCGGCGACGGACCGGCCCAGCGCGTGGTGCGGCCACAGGCCCGCCGCCACCCAGCGGCTGCGCTCCGTCCACGCCCGAGCCGCGGCTCCGCCGGCCCGGTAGAAGTTGAGGGCGTAGCCGCCGGAGTGGATCCGCAGCAGACAGAAGCCACCCGGATACTCCTTGACGGCGCCGACCTCCTGCAGGGTCACGTGCGGAGCCTGCGCCAGGACGGTGCGCTTGTTGCGATGGGTGTGACCCGCGTGATGGAGGAAGACGCCGGGCGCGGCCGCATAGGCCTCGAGGATCGTGCGGGCCTGGTCGCGGCGCAGGCGCTGGCCGGCGGTCACGGGGAAGACGGAGTCCCGTACGGTGAGCGGATGGTGGCCGAAGACCACGGTGGGCTGCTCCTTGTGCTCCTTCAACTGGCGTCGGAACCAGGACAGCTGCTCGGCACCGAGCCCGCCCGCGTCCGCTCCGTTCCCGCGCTTCTCGTAGGTGTCCAGACCCACGATCCTCAGCCCGCCCACGTCACGCGCGAAGTACGCGGGCCCGTCGGCACCGGTAAACCCCTCGCGGAAGGTGTCCGCGCACATGCCCGAGCAGTAGCGGCAGTCGTCGCGGCAGGTGCCGGGCCCGGCCCGGTCGTGGTTGCCCCGCACGACGAAGTAGTCACGGCCGTGCACACCAAATCCGTCGAGTATCCGCCTGGCCTCCGTCAGGTCCCGCGGCGCTCCCCCGGCCGAGATGTCCCCGGCGGCCAGCAGCAGGTCCGCACCGCGACGGCGGGCCTCCTCGACCATCGCCCGGCTCATGATCTCGGGATAGGGCGCGAGCCCCGACTCCTGCGACACCCCGCGTATCAGGGGCAGGCGCGCCACGAGTCCGGCGGTCGTCTCGCCCAGGTGCAGATCGTTGCAGAGCGCGATGGTCAGCAGATGACGCCCGGGCGGAGGTTGTGGTGTGGTGAAGCAGTACGGGCCTCCGCGGGTGCCGAGACCGTGGGAACCGGTGCCCACGGCATTGCCGCGCACCAGGTGCAACGGTGTGGGAGTGGCGGCAACGCCCCGGGAGCGCGCCTGGTAGTAGTACGTCTGGCCCGGTTCCAGGTCCGTGAGCTCCACCTGGTGGTGCGCGGTGGGCCGGTCCTCCCCCGCGATGCGGTTGAGGCGCCCGGGACTGGTGCCGTACACGACCTCGCTCTCCGTGACCGCCGGGATCATCCGGCCCAGTCCGTCGTCGGTGCCGGGCACCCCGGTGTACCAGGTGATGACGGCGCGATCCTCGGTCAGGGTCACCAGTTCCAGATGGACGGCCGCGACGGCGTCACGGTGTGGAGGGCGGCCCCTGCGTGCCTGCCGGCCCAGAACGGCGACGGAGGCGGCCCGCAGCAGATCCGGGGCGAGCAGGGCGCCGGAGCGCAGTACCTCACACGGGGCGGGCAGGACCGACACGGCGGCAAGGGGAGCGGAGAAGCAGCAGCGCATGTCCCGTGCGTGCCCGGGCGCGGTGAACGGCGTCGGTGGGGGCGACGGCGGTGCCGGGTCGGGAACGCGACAACTCGGCGTGGCGGCCACCGCATCGTGGCGGGCCGCGGGCCCGGGACCTGGTGGGCCGCGCCCGGTCCCGGCACGCTTCAGACTGTGCCGCCGAACCGGTCCCGCAACTCGCGCTTGAGGATCTTCCCGCTCGCGTTGCGCGGCAGCGCGTCCACGAACAGCACCCGTTTCGGCGCCTTGAAGGGGGCGAGCTGCTCCCGGGTGTGGGCGATCAGTTCCTGCTCGGTGACCCGGCCACGCGGGACGACCACGGCCGTGACGGCCTCGATCCACCGTTCGTCCGGCAGACCGACGACCGCTGCCTCGGCGACCTGCGGATGGGTGTACAGCGCGTCCTCGACCTGCCGTGAGGCGACCAGGACACCACCGGAGTTGATGACATCCTTGACCCGGTCGACGACGGTGAAATACCCGTCGGCGTCGCGCACGGCGAGGTCTCCGGAGCGGAACCAGCCCTCGCGGAAGGCCTCGGTGGTCTCCTCGGGTTTGTCCCAGTAGCCCTCGCACAACTGCGGGGAACGATAGACGATTTCGCCCTGCTCTCCGTCCGGCAGGTCCTTGCCGGCCCGGTCGACGAGCTTCGCCTCCACGAACAGCACCGGGCGCCCGCACGAGTCCATGCGCCCCTTGTGCTCGTAGGGTCCGAGGACCATGGACAACGGACCGATCTCGCTCTGTCCGAAGCAGTTGTAGAAGGCCAGTTGGGGCAGCCGCTCCTTGAGGCGCTCCAGGACGGGCACCGGCATGATCGAGGCGCCGTAGTACGCCTTGCGCAGCCCGCTGAGGTCCCGCGTGGCGAAGTCGGAGCGGCCGGCGAGGCCGATCCACACGGTGGGCGGCGCGAACAGGCTGTCCGCCCGGCCTTCCTCGATCAGATCGAAGAGCCGGTCGCCGTCGGGCGCCTCGAGGATCACGTTCTGCGCGCCCACGGCCAGGTAGGGCAGCAGGAAGACGTGCATCTGCGCCGAGTGGTACAGCGGCAGCGAGTGCACGGGCCGGTCGCCCGCGCTCAGGTCGAGGGCGGTGATCGCGCTCAGATACTCGTGCACCAGCGCCCGGTGCGTCATCATCGCGCCCTTGGGAAGCGCGGTGGTACCCGAGGTGTAGAGGAGCTGCACCAGGTCATCGCCCCGCGGCTCCGCTCCGTCGTACGGCTCGGTGCCGGCGAGCCGTACGAGCAGCGAGTCGTCCGCGTCACGCAGTGCCAGCGCCCTTACGCCCTCGGAGAGGTTTCCGGCGAGAGACGGATCCGCGAGGACGAGCGCGCAGCCCGACTGCTCGACGATGTACGACAGATCGTCGCCGATCAGATTCTGGTTGATGGGCACGTGGACGAGCCCGGCGCGGGCACAGGCCAGGAAAGCGATCAGATACGCATCGGAGTTGTGGCCCAGGGCGCCGACCCGGTCCCCGCGCGCGAGTCCGGCCTCGCGCAGGACGCGGGCTGCGCGGGAGACGGCGTCGTCGAGTTCGGCGTACGTCCACGACCGGTCGCCGTAATGGACCGCGACGCGCTCCGGGGTGCGCCGGGCACTGCGCCGCAGCGTGCCGTCGACCGTGACGCTTCGTCCCGCCGTCATGAACCGCCCCTTCGTCGCCTCCGCCTGGCGCGATCCTCGTTCCGTGCCACCGGGGAGGTCAAGCTCCGTACGTCGTCGGCGCGAGGAAACCGGCCTTTGCGTCACACCGGGCGGGTGCGGCCTTCCCAGTACGGGTCGCGCAGCCTGCGCTTGTACAGCTTGCCGTTCGGGTCGCGGGGCAGCGCCCCGATGAAGTCGACGCTCCTGGGCCGTTTGTAGCCGGCGAGCCGCCGGGCGCAGTGGTCGAGGATGGCCTCGGCGAGCGCGGGTGAGGGCTCGTGGCCGGGCGCGGGTTCGACGACCGCCTTCACCTCTTCGCCCCAGTCGTCGTGCGGGATCCCGAAGGCGGCCGCGTCGGCGACGGCGGGGTGGGCGAGCAGAGCGGCCTCGATCTCCGCGGGGTAGATGTTGACCCCGCCGGAGATGATCAGGTCGATCTTGCGGTCGCGCAGGAAGAGGTAGCCGTCCTCGTCGAGGTAGCCGAGGTCGCCCACGGTGAAGAAGTCGCCGATGCGGTTCTTGCGTGTCTTGGCCTCGTCCTTGTGGTACGAGAACCCGCCGGTGCTCATCTTGATGTAGACGGTGCCCAGTTCGCCGGGCGGCAGCCGGTTGCCGTCGTCGTCGAAGATCGCCAGTTCGCTGATGGGCCACGCCTTGCCGACGGTTCCGGGCTTCTTCAGCCAGTCCTCGGCGGTAGCGAAGGCGCCGCCGCCCTCGCTGGCGGCGTAGTACTCCTCGACGCAGTCGCCCCACCACTCGATCATCGCCCGCTTGACATGGTCGGGGCAGGGGGCGGCGCCGTGGATGGCGTGTCGCATGGAAGAGACGTCGTAGCGCGCCCGCACCTGCCTCGGAAGCGCGAGCAGACGGTGGAACTGGGTGGGGACCATGTGCGTGTGCGAGCACCGATGGGTGTCGATCAGGCGGACCATGTCCTCGGGTGTCCACTTGTCCATGAGAACCAGCCGGTGCCCTATGTGCAGGGACGCACCCGCGAACTGGAGCACGGCCGTGTGATACAGCGGTGAGCAGACGAGGTGGACGTGGTCGTCGTACGGTTTGATGCCGAAGATGCCGAGGAACCCACCGAGATGCGACTCCTCCGGCGGGGTGCCGGGCAACGGGCGCCGGATGCCGCGCGGGCGCCCGGTCGTACCCGAGGTGTAGTTCATGACCCAGCCGAGCGTGCGCCCGCCGGGAGCCGACTCCGGCTGTCCGTCGAGGAGTTCGGCGTAGGGCCGGAACCCCTCGACGGCTCCGACGGCGTACCGCCTCGCGGCCGGCAGCCCTGCCTCGTCGGCGGCGCCGCGCGCCGCCTGTGCGAACCGCTCGTGCGCGATGAGCACCTTGGCGCCGGAGTCGGCGACGATCCAGGCGATCTCGGGGCCGACGAGGTGGTGGTTGACGGGGACGAGGTAGAGGCCGGCCTGGGTGGCGGCGAGGTAGGCGGTGAAGAACTCGGCCCCGTTGGGCAGGACGACCGCGAAGGAGTCCCCGCGTTCGAGCCCCGCGGCTCGCAGTCCGTGGACCAGTCTGTTCGCCGCGGAGAGCAGCCGTCGAGCGGTCCACTCCTCCCCGTCGGGCGCGACGAGGACCGTACGCTCGGGTTCTTCCGCGGCCTGGGCCCAGAAACCGTTGACGGCCTGGCTCACTGCCGGCTCCTTCCTGCGATCCGGTTGATGCGGTCGACGGCGCGTTCGAAGCCGCGGGTGAGGTCGTCGACGACGGCCTGGACGCTGCGTTCCTCGTTCATCCGGCCGACGATCTGCCCCACGGGAGTGCCGAGCAGCGGCTCCACCTCGTACCGCTGGATGCGTGTGATCGCGTCGGCGACGAGCAGGCCCTGCAGGGGCATGGGGAGGGTGCCGGGCCCGCCGGGGCCGTCCCAGGCGTCGGTCCATTCGGTGCGCAGCTGACGCGCCGGTTTGCCGGTCAACGCTCGGGAACGGACGGTGTCGCCCGATCCGGCGCTCAGCAGTTTGCGCACAAGTGCGCGCGACGGAAGCTCCGCCTCCGTGGTCGTCAGCCAGATCGAGCCGAGCCAGACCCCCTGAGCGCCGAGCGCGAGGGCGGCGGCGACCTGCTGCCCGCTGCCGATGCCGCCGGCCGCCAGCACGGGCAGCGGCGCGACGGCGTCGACGACTTCGGGGGTGAGCACCATGGAGCCGATCTCCCCTGTGTGGCCGCCGGCCTCATAACCCTGGGCTACGACGATGTCGATGCCCGCCTCGCGGTGCTTGCGCGCGTGCCGGGCGCTGCCGGCGAGCGCGGCGACGAGGAGGCCGCGTTCGTGCGCGCGCCCGACGACGTCGGCGGGCGGGGAGCCGAGCGCGTTGGCGAGCAGTTTGATCGGGTAGTCGAAGGCGACGTCGAGCTGGGAGCGGGCGACCTGCTCCATCCAGCCGGTGATCCGCCATCCGGACGCCTCGCCGTCGGCGAGTTCGGGCACCCCGTACCTGGCGAGGGTGTCCTTGACGAACTGACGGTGCCCTGCCGGGATCATCGCCTCGACTTCGGCCTCGGTGACACCTTCCACCTTCTTCGCGGGCATGACGACATCCAGCCCGTAGGGCCTGCCGTCGACATGCGCCTCGACCCAGTCCAGGTCGCGCTTGAGGTCGTCGGGGGCGGTGTAACGGACCGCGCCGAGCACGCCGAAGCCGCCGGCCCTGCTGATGGCCGCGGCGACGGCGGGAAACGGCGTGAAGCCGAAGAGCGCGTGCTCGACCCCCAGTTGCTCGCTGAGCTCCGTCTGCATGGGCGCAGGATGCCGCACCGGTCCGGAGGAGGGAAGACCATTCCTGATGCGCCGTCAGATTTCCTGGCGCGGTTGGCGGAAGGAGGTAGGCCATATCACCGCGGACTTGCAGCGGCCGTCTGCAAACCTATGCCGAGGGAAGCGTAAGGGCGTGCCGATCACACAAAGCACCCTTGCGCACATACGGGCCTCAGTGCGGGCGCTTCGCCAGTCGCCTGACGTTGAGCAGGATGACCGCCCGCGCCCTCCACTTG
>NZ_JAYWVC010000098.1:0-29658 GCF_036281785.1 Streptomyces chiangmaiensis
GGAGCAGTCGCGCGAGCATATGCACCCAGGGTGCTTTACCGGCCGACGGAGCATCGTCCCTGGTCGGATCCGGTGCAGCCATTCTGAAGCGGTGCGGGTCGTTGTTTGCGCGGAACATAGTTCACGACTTTTCTTTCACCGTATATTGACGGCTCGTCGGGTGGCGCCTAACGTCCGATCAACATCTCGCCCACCAGGCGAACTAGGAGACACGCGTGACAAACGCTCTCGCTGTGCTCACCCGAGCCCACCGTCACTGCAGACGCACAACCGCCCTCACGACCGCGCTCCTGCTGCCGGCCGCCGCCGGCATCGCGCTGGTCTCGGCCCCGAGTGCCGGCGCCGCGACCATCCCTACCGCCCCCACCACCGTCGTGAACGCGAACAGCGGCAAGTGCGTTGACGCGCGTGCCGCGGCCACCGGTAACGGCACCGCTGTGCAGCAGTACACCTGCAACGGCACCGGCGCCCAGTCCTGGCAGTTCACCGCGACCGACAGTGGCTACTACCGGATCGGCGTGGCCTCCGCGCCGAACCAGGTCTGGGACGAGACCGATGTCTCCACCGCCGACGGCGCGCTGACCCAGCTGTGGCTCTACGGCGGCGGCGCCAACCAGCAGTGGATGCCGGTCGCCGAGGCTGCCGGGACGTACCACTTCGTCAACCGCAACAGCGGCAAGTGCCTCGATGTGCCGTCGGCGTCCACCGCCGACAGCGTCCAACTGCAGCAGTACACCTGCAACGGCACCGGCGCCCAGTCCTTCACGATCTCAGGCGGCATCACCCCGCCGTCCAACACCCCGGACTTCGGCCCCAACGTCACGGTGTTCGATCCGTCGATGCCGATGTCCACCATCCAGTCGGAGATCAACTCGGTCTACAGCACCCAGCGGACCAACGAGTTCGGCACCCAGCGCAACGCCCTGCTGTTCACCCCCGGCACGTACAACGTCGACATCCCCGTCGGCTATTACACCCAGGTCTCCGGGCTGGGCCTGTCACCGACCCAGGTGTCGATCACCGGCGGCGGCGTGCACGTCGAGGGCCATCTCACGGACGGCAACGCCACCCAGAACTTCTGGCGCGATGTCGAGAACATGTCGGTGAGTCCCAGCTCGGGCAGCACCATGTGGGCCGTCTCGCAGGCTGACCCGTTCCGGCGCATGGACGTACACGGCAGCATGAAGCTGTGGGACGACACGCACGGCACCACCACCAACTGGTCCAGCGGTGGCTACATCGGCAACTCCCGGATATCCGGCCAGATCAACTCCGGGACCCAGCAGCAGTTCCTCACCCGGAACACCGCCATGAACGGCGGCTGGACCGGGCACAACTGGAACATGGTCTTCGTCGGCGACACCGGCGCCCCGGCCACCAGCTTCCCGAATCCGCAGTACACCACCATCGCCCAGAGCCCGGTGATGCGCGAGAAGCCGTTCATCTACGTCGACGGCTCAGGCAACTGGCAGGTGTTCGTCCCGTCGGTGCGCACCAATGTGCAGGGCCCGGACTGGATCAACGGCACAGCTCCGGGCACCTCGCTGCCGATCAGCCAGTTCTACATCGTCAAGCCCGGTGACACCGCGACGACGATCAACAACGCGCTCGCCGCGGGGCAGAACCTGATCGTCACCCCGGGCGTTTACCACTTGTCCGCCCCGCTGAACATCACCCGCCCCGACACGGTGGTCCTCGGACTGGGCCTGGCCACCCTCGTGCCGGACAACGGCGTCACCGCGATCACCACCGCCGACGTCGACGGCATCGACATCGCCGGGCTGCTGATCAGCGCGAACACCACCAACTCCAACACCCTCATGCAGGTCGGCCCGGCCGGCTCGACCGCCGGTCACACCGCCGATCCGATCGTGCTCCACGACGTGTTCTTCCGCATCGGCGGCGACATCGCCGGCAAGGCCACCCAGACACTGGTGATCAACAGCAACGACGTCATCGGCGACGACCTGTGGCTGTGGCGGGCGGACCACACCAACGGCGTCGGCTGGACGACCAACCCGGCCGTCAACGGGCTGATCGTCAACGGCAACAACGTCACCATGTACGGCCTGGCGGTCGAGCACTACCAGAAGTACCAGACCACCTGGAAGGGCAACGGCGGCCGCACGTACTTCTACCAGAGCGAGACCCCCTACGACGTGCCCGACCAGTCCAGCTGGACGACCAGCGGAGGCGACCTCGGCTACGCCTCGTACAAGGTGGCCAACTCGGTCGCCTCCCACGAGGCATGGGGCGTGGGTGTCTACGCCTATCTCCGCGACAACCCCTCCGTGGTACTTGGCCATGCCATCGAGGTTCCCACCACGTCCACGGTGAAGTTCCACAGCATGGTCACCACGGTCCTGGGCGGCGCCGGCACCATCAACCACATCATCGACAACACCGGCAGCCAGGTCACCCCCAGCAACAACGTGGCCTACCTGGTCAGCTACCCATAAGTCGGGCGCAGACCTGACGGCACACGGGAAGGGCTCGGCATGGATCGAGAGGGCCCGGGCGATGAGAGCGCCCGGGCCCTGTGCGTGCCGAGAATTACGTCCGCGCTGGTCAGGAAGCGTGTTGGTGCTCATGGAGGATGCCACCGAGCCGGTCGTGTCGGCGTACGTCGAGGTGCGTGATGTGATCTGGTTCGGTGGTCGGTTCGGGCAGGGAGCGGAGTGGGGCCGTAGCGTGCAGTGATCGGCGGGTGCGGTGCTCGTTGTAGTGCCGTTCGTACTCGCGCAGCGCGTGGCGTAGGTGGTGTTCGTTCCATATCAGTGTCCGGTCGAGCAGTTCGCGGCGCAGGGTGTGCACCCACCGTTCCGTGATCGAGTTCATGCGGGGCATCCTGATGCCGGTCAGGATGGCGCGGATGCCGATGTCGGTGCACGAGGTTCGGTGAACGGGCGGCGGCACCGTGGGCCGTGTCTACCGGCTTCCCGCCAGCCGGGATCCCGCCGGAGTGCGGCGATACAGCACCGCCCGTCCGGACCGGGCGCGTGCGACGAGACCCGCCCGGTGCAGCACGCCCAGGTGGTACGACACCGTGGCGGGACTGAGGAAGTGACGTGCCGCGAGTTGCGCGGTGGAAGCCGGTCGCGCCAGCGCTGCGAGAAGCCCGGCGCGGGTGGGTCCGAGCAGCCTGGCCAGTTCGGTGGTGGACGCCGTCGGCGCGGTGGCCCTGTCGCGCACAGGATAGGCCACCATCGGCGGCCTCTGTCCGTCCCGCACCGGGTCCACGGAAACGCCCGGCCCTGCCGCCACGAGCGACGGCACCACGACCACCAGGGGCACGACCAGCTCCACCGTGAACCGGCTGTCGACGCGCAGCGTGCCGTCGGCCCACCGGATGCCGGGGTGCAGCGAGTTGAAGAGCCCGGCCGCGCCGCGCCGGGCCAGCACACCGGCGCACCGGTCGACCTCCGATTCGAGGGCGGCTTTCGCGTCCTCCCAGTGTGGGGCGAAGGCCAGGTCCCAGTAGCGCCGCAGTTCCTGCGCGGCCTGCCGGGCGACGTACCCGCCGCCTCGGGCCATCGCCCGTCGCACCTCCGGCGGCAGCTCCGACCCGGCCAGGCCGCTGCACGGGCGGCCGTCGCGCAGCGCTTCCAGTTCGCCCACGACCCGCTCGGGCGGGGTGGACCGGACCCGCTCCAGCTCCTCCTCGATGGTGGGCGAGGGCCCGGACGGGTGCGGACTGAGGAAATCCGGCACATAACCGCCGCTGTCCAGGGCCAGCTCCGACAGCAGCGGCAGGGGCGCACGACGCAGGACGCGCCGAGCGCGCCTGACCCACGGATCGGCCTCCGAGCCCGGGCACAAGCCCCAGGGCAGCAGCGTCGCCGCGACCTCGGACAACGGCGAGACCGCGAAGCGGGAGCGGGCCAGCCCGGTGGCGTCCACGGTGAGTTCGATCACGGCGCCCCCGCCTGCCTCTTGCCCTATGTCCCTTTTGTTCGATGTCCCTTCGAACCTGCTCGAATCGTGGCACGAAAGCTCGCCCAGCGGGCCTGCTCCGCGCAGTCTGGTGGCCGACGAAGACGAGGGGCGCGAAGGCGCGCCAGAACCGGGGGGATGCCGGGGATGCGGGGAACACAGAGGGGCACGAAGGTACGGGGGATGCGGAGGCCCAGAGCGCTGGCCACCGTCGCGCTGGCCGCCGGCGTGCTGATGCTGTCAGGGACATGCACGTCGACGGCGCAGGACCGGGCAGCCGCGCCGGCCGCGGGGAGCGGGGGACTCTCAGGCGTCGCGGCCTGCCCCGGCCTGGAGGGCTTCAGCTGCGGCACGCTGACGGTCCCGCTCGACCACAGCGGCGGCGTGCAGGGCCGACTGGACCTGAGGGTCGCGGCTGCGGACAACGTGAAGGCCCCGAAGGGCGTACTGCTGTTCCTCACGGGCGGTCCGGGGCAGCCGGGTGTGCCGTTCGTGGAAGGACTGAGCAAGAAGCTGACGCCCTTGCTGAAGGACTACCGCCTCGTCATGATCGACCAGCGCGGCACCGGCGCGGGCGCGCTGCAATGCCCGCAGCTGCAGAAGGAGATGGGGTCGTCCGATCTCACACCGCCCACCGCGCAGGCGGTGACGGCCTGCGCCGCGGCCGTCGGTCCCGACCGCCGCTTCTACAGCACCGGTGACACGGTCGCCGACCTGGAGCTGCTGCGGCGGGCGCTGGGCGTGCGGAAGATGACACTCGACGGTGTCTCGTACGGCACGTACACCGCCGAACGGTACGCCCTGGCGTACCCGCAACACGTGGGGCGGATGGTACTGGACTCGGTGGTGCCGCAGACCGGCTACGACCCGATGGACCGCGCCGCCATGCGAGCGGCGCCGCGCGTGCTGACGACGGCATGCGAGGCGATCGGCTGCCGTACGGACCCGGCGGCGGACCTGGCCAAGGTGGTGGACACGTACGACAACGGCGCCGACGTCCTGGACGCGCTGACCACCTGGGAGTTCGTGGATCCGAACTACGCGGCGATGATCGACGCCCTGCACCAGGCAGCGGGCGGCGACCCCACAGCGCTGCGGGGCCTGATCGCGGGTGTACGGCAGGGAAGCGCGGCGACCGCGGAGGAGCTGAGCCAGGGGCTGCACGCCTCGACCCTGTGCCTGGACGGGCGCTATCCGTGGGGCAGGGCGGACACACCGGTGGCGGGACGCCAGGAGGCGCTGGAGAAAGCGGCCGCGGACCTTACCCCGGCCGACTACGGCCCCTTCGACGCGGCCACGGCGACGGGCCTCGGCTCGATGCTCAGCTGTCTGCACTGGCCGCGCACGCCGGTGCCGCCGCTGCCGCCGGAGCACCGCCGGCTTCCGGGAGTACCGGTACTGCTGCTCGGCGGGGACCGGGACCTCTCGACGCCGCTGGAATGGCTGTACGACCAGAAGAAGCTGACGCCGCGAGCTCGGGTCGTGGTGGTGCCGGGTGCCGCACACTCGGTGCAGAGCAGGGCGGCGAGCGACAAGGGCCGTCAGGCGGTGTTCGACTTCCTCTTGACGCGCTGACCACGGGGGCTCACCGTGCGATCCCGTGGGCGGGAGCCCGAGCAGCGACCCGGACGCGGTCCTGGGAGACACACATCACCGGGCCAGTGACACAGATCCGGGACGGACAACGACGAGGCCCCCACCGGGGAACCGGGTGGGGGCCTCATCTGCCTTGCTGGGAGGCTGCGGAGGACACGAGATTCGGACGTTGAGGATTGCCTGCCCTCAGCACACTTTCTGTGTCGTCGGGGCCGGCCTCACGCGATTCAGGTCCGCGCTAGAAGAGATCCTCGAAGCCCAGCCGCACGAGGTTCTCGTAGGAGGTCGTGAGCGCCTCGAAGACCGTGCTCCCGTAGAGTTCGTCCTGCTCGACGAGCAGGTAGCGGGCGCCGATTTCGAGCGCAGTGGGGACGATGGCGCCGAAGTCCAGGTTGCCCTCACCGACTTCGGCGAACTGCACGAGGTCCTTGAACGCCGCGGAGAACGTGGCGGAGTCGCCGGACTCGTACGCGTCGATCGCCGCCGTGGGCAGGGCGCGGATCCGGTAGTCCTTGAGGTGCACCATTGCCGTGCGGTCGGCGTACTTCTGCAGCGTCCGTACAGGGTCGAGCCCGCCGCGCTGGACCCAGTGAACGTCGATCTCCAGCCCCACGGCCGGTGCCTCGTCCGCCAGGACGTCCAGCACATAGCGGCCACCCTGCTTCGCGAAGTCCACGTGGTGGTTGTGGTAGTAGAGCGATATGCCCTGCTCGCCGAGAGCGAGCGCGGCCTCATTGACCCGCTTCGCGTAGTCGACGACGCGCTGCTCCGAGCGAAGTTCGCCCATCGGAAGCATGCCGATGCGCAGCATGGTGGTGCCCAGTCGTCGGCAGTCTGCCACCGCGCGCTCCAAGTCGGAGGCGAGCGGGTACGGTGTGGCGCCGGGCGAGCCGTCCAACTGGGCCGAGAGCGCGGCGTATTCGATGCCGAGTTCGCGGCCGGCGCGTTCCAGTTCGGCGAGGTTGGCCTCGTCCATGGGGATCTGCGAGATCTCGACCGCCCGGTAGCCGATCTCCCTGACCCTGCGCAGGGTTTCGAACGGTCCGAGCTCCTGGAAGCTGTGCTTGAGCATCATCGCTTGCACGCCGATAACGGCCACGTTGGCTCCTCGCCCTCGGGGTCCCGGTGTCAGCCCACGGTAGGGAGTTGGGAGGCCGTCTGGCAATCGGTTGCCACCGCTTGCCATCGGTCAGGTCGGTGCCGGGCCGGAGGAGGCACGGATGCGCAGATGGGGCATGAGGACGATCTGCCGGGGGCCGGGGGCACGGGTGTCGAGGAGACCGAGCAGCAGGCTCACGGCCGCATGCCCCGCGTCCTGGGTCGGTGCGGCCAGCGTGGTCAGCGGCGGGGAGCAGAAGTCGGCGCCGAAGATGTCGTCGTAGCCGACGACGCTGATGTCCCGGGGGACGGCGAGGCCGCGTTCGGCGAGACGGCGCAGTACGCCGATGGCGAGCAGGTCGTTGAAGGCCACGATCGCGGTGGCCTGCTGGCCGATGGCGGCGTCGGCCGCCGCTGCGCCGCCGGCCACCGACGGCGGGTACGGGCCGAGTCGGGTGGGGGAGACGGAGAGTCGGCGGGCCGTCTCCTCCAGTGCGCGCCAGCGGTGGGCGGCCATCCATGAGCTGCGTGGCCCGGCGAGGTAGGTGATGGAGCGGTGCCCGAGGGAGGCGAGGTGCTCGACGATCTGCCGGGTGCCGTCCTCGTTGTCGACGACGACGCCGGGCACGCCCTCGACCTCCCGATTGACCAGCGTGAAGTGGTGGCCGGCCGAGATCTCGCGAATCTGGGCGTCCGGCAGTCGCGAGGAGGCGAGCAGGAAGCCGTCCACGGCGGCGCCGAGCCGCTTCACGTGCTGGGCCTCGAGGTCCGGTGACTCCTCGAAGTTGGCCAGGACCAGCGTGAATCCCGCCGCCGAGGCCTGGCGTTCGGCTCCCCGGATCAGGCCGAAGAAGGACGGGTTGGTGATGTCGGGCACCAGCAGCGCCAGCGTGCCGGTTCCACGTGAGCTCGCCGACCGTGACGCGGTGTTGGGGCGGTAGCCGAGTCGGTCGGCGGCCGCGAGCACATGTTCGCGGGTTCGTTCGTTGACCCGCTGCGGATTGGTGAAGGTTCGCGAAACGGTCGAGGCGGCGACGCCCGCCGCCTGGGCCACGTCCTGGACGGTGACGGACCGGGCCGGTCCGTGGTGCGGCAGTGCCGGGGCCTGGGGCGTCTCCGGGCCGAGTCCCATGATGGACCTCCTGAGCGGTTGGTTGTTTCTACTCCGTCGCGGCAACTTTTGGCAATGTTGCCGCACTGTTTCCATCAGGGGCCCGTGCTGTGCCTAGATGGTCGCCGAGCGGGTCGACCCCGCGATCAACTGACGGATTTTCGGCTACTTCCCCTGCTTGCGCGCGGGGCCGTTCGAAGAGTCGGGCTGTGGAAAGAGGCAGGCATGAACCAGCGAAGAGTAGCTCTCACCACCGTATGCGCGGCCCTGCTGCTGGCCGGCGGGCTGACCGCCTGCTCAAGCAGCGGCGCCGACGGGGGTGGCAAGGAACTGCATGTGCTGGTGGGTGCCGATCCCGCGCACGCCGACGCGGTGCGCGCCTGGCAGGCCCAGATCAAGAAGGATTTCAAGGCCAAGACCGGCGCGGACGTCGTCTTCGACTCCTACGCCTCGGCCGGTGAGGAGCAGACGAAGATCCAGACCTCGATCGTCAGCGGCACCGGGCCGGACGTCTACCAGCTGGGGACCACCTTCACCCCGGTCGCGTACGCCACCGGCGGGTTCCGGGTGCTGAGCGACGCGGACTGGAAGCGGATCGGCGGCCGGGACAAGTTCCTGCCGGCCACGCTGGGCATGTCCGGCCCGGACGCCCAGCACGATATCGCCGTGCCGTTCGCGGCGCGGCCCTATGGCATGGTCTACAACACCGAGATGTTCAAGGCCGCAGGGATCGCGCAGCCGCCCACCACCTGGGACGAGTTCGTCGCCGACGCGATCAAGCTCACCAAACCGTCGACCGGGGTGTACGGGACGGCGGTGGACTACGCGGACCCGTTCAGCTCGTGGAAGTACATCTGGACCTTCGCCCTGCAGTCGGGTGGCCGGCTGATCACTGACGACCTCAAGCAGGCGCAGCTGAACAGCCCCCAGGTCAACGACGCGATAGGCCAGTACTTCGCACTCTCCACCAAGCACCACGCGGTCGACCCGGCCGCGGCCGGCTGGAAGAGCGCGCAGGCGGCCGCCGCGTTCGCAAACGGCAAGGCAGCCATGCTCCCGATGGTCGCGCCGACGGTGATTCCCACGCTGGACAATTCGCCGGTCAAGGGCAAGTACAAGTTCGTGTCGATGCCGCTGGTGCCGTTCGGTGCAACCGCCCGGCCCGAGAACGGCCTTGCCGCGGGATCGATCGTCTCCGGCGACAGCCTGGCCATCGCCAAGTACTCGACCCACGCCGACCTGGCGCTGGATTACATCGCTCTGGTCACCAGCCCGGACGAGCAGAAGGCCTACTACAAGGGCTTCGGCGGCCTTCCTCCGGTCACGGCGGCGGAGGACCAGCTGGCGTCGACGGATCCGCGGATCGCCGGCTTCGTTGCCGCTGAGAAGGCCTCGCTGCCGACTCCTTTCACCGGCGCCTGGGCGGACGTGCAGCTCGGCCTGACCAATGCGATCACCCAGACGCTGCCCTCGCTCGCCAGCGGCAAGTACGACTCGTCTGCCGTCAGCCAGCTGCTGGCGAAGGCCAACCAGACCGCGCAGGCCTCCCTCGACCGGCAGAAGCACTGAGATGGGTAAGACGACCGCGGTCGCAACGACGCGCCCGCAGCCGCCGGAGTCGGCCCCCCGGATCCCCGGGGCGGCCGCCCGCCCCCCGCGCCGGGAACGTCGCCCGCTCTGGCTGATGCTCCCCGCTGGGTCGCTGCTCGTCCTGGTCATCCTGGTGCCGTTCATGCTGGCGCTCTGGATGAGCTTCTTGGAACTCGACCAGTACACGCTGCGCCAGTGGATCCAGGCGCCACTGGTCGGGCTGGCCAACTATGCCGAGGCGCTGAATACTTCGGGGCTGCTCCACTCGATCTGGGCGAGCACCGCGTTCTCCGTCCTCACTACGCTGATCGCCGCGCCGCTGGGCATCCTGGCCGCGCTCACCGTCAACGGCCGTTTCCGGGGCCGGGGAGCGGTGCGCTCGATCTACCTGGTGCCGTACGTGCTCCCGTCGTTCGTCACCGGCACGCTGTGGCGGATCGTCCTTCAGCCCGCCGGTGCCGTCAACCACCTGCTCGGCGACCTCGGTCTCGGGGGCGACAAGCAGTGGCTGATCGGCGGCCAGAGCTTCTGGACCCTGGTGGGCGTGGACGTCTGGGCCTCCTGGGCGTTCATCTACCTGATGGCGCTGTCGGGCCTGCAGACCATTTCACGTGAGCTGTACGAGGCGGCCGCACTCGACGGAACCGGCTGGTGGCAGCGGATCCGGTACGTCGTACTCCCACAGATCAAGGGGCCGTTGAGCCTCGGCCTGCTGCTGGCGACGCTGCACCACTTCAACAACTTCACCCTGCCGTTCGTGCTGTTCGGCATGCCCGCCCCGGACGCGGTGAACCTGCTTCCGATGAACATCTACCAGACCTCGTTCCAGTCCTTCCGATTCGGGCTGGGCGCGGCGATGTCGGTGGTCACTCTGATCATCATGACCATCCCGGCGGTCGCTTATCTGCGCAGCTCCCGCCTGGACGCCAGTCCGCAGGAGGTGGAGGCATGACCTGGAAGCCCCGCGACCCTCAGGAGGTTCTGCCGCCGCGCCTGCGGGGGGTGGCGATCACCCTGATCAGCGCTTTCGCTTTGCTGCCGGTGCTGTTCATGGTGTTGATGTCGCTGACCCCGGACAATGAGGTGGCCGCCGGCACGCTCTGGCCGAGCCGCTTCGCCTTCTCCAACTACGCCAACATGTGGCACACCGTGTCGCTCGGTCCCGGGCTGGGCAACAGCCTGATCGCCGCGGTGACGGCCGCGGTGATCGCGACCGCGCTCGCGGTCGGCGCGGCGTACTGTCTGACCCGGTTCACCTTCCCCGGACGGCGCATCTTCCTGACCAGCCTGGTGATGGTGCAGTCGCTGCCCGGCACGCTGCTGATCCTCCCGCTGTTCATGGTGTTCTCGTCGATCGGCAGCTACCTTGGCTTGACCGTGGTCGGGACCCGGGGCGGACTGATCATCACCTATCTGACCTTCGCCCTGCCGCTGGCCACCTGGGTGATGGTGACCTATCTGCGCAAGATCCCCGAGTCGCTGGAGGAGGCCGGTCTGGTCGACGGACTGACCCGCTTCGGCACGCTCTGGCGGATCACCGTCCCGCTGTCCTGGCCGGGCATGACCGTGGCGCTGGTCTTCTCATTCCTGCTCGGCTGGAACGACGTGCTGTTCGCCAGCATCCTCACCCAGCCGGGCACCCGTACCGTCGGCGTCCAGCTGCAGATCCTTGGACTGGCCGCAGAGGGCGGCGCCATCCCGCTGTACGGCCAACTGCTCGGCGCCTCCGTGGTCTCCGCCGTCCCGGTCGTCCTTCTCTACCTCTTCTTCCAGCGCTACCTAGTCGGAGGTCTCACCTCCGGCGGCGTCAAGGGCTGATCCAACCTTCATGAGGAGTTCTGCAATGTGGACCCTGTCCGGCTTCGCTGACGAGATCTCACCCGACCTGGACGAGCAGTGCAGCGTCCTGCACAAGCTCGGCATCCGCTTCGTCGAGTTCCGCAGCGCCTGGGACACCAACGTTCTTGACCTCTCCGACGAGCAACTCGCCCAGGTGCGAGACACCTTGGGCCGCGAGAACCTGAAGCTCTCGTCGGTCGGCTCGCCGATCGGCAAGATCGGTATCGCCGACGACTTCGAGGAGCACCTGCGCCGCTTCGACCGTGCGCTGCACGTGGCCTCGTACCTGGAGGCGCCGTACATCCGACTGTTCTCCTTCTTCCTGCCCGAGGGCGACGACGCCGCGGTACACAGGGACGAAGTGCTGCGCCGTATGCGGGCGTTGGCCGACCGCGCGCAGGGCCATGACGTGGTGCTGCTGCACGAGAACGAGAAGCACATCTACGGCGACACCCCGGAGCGCTGCCTGGACATCATCGAGTCCGTCGGCAGCGAGCAACTCAAAATCGCCTGGGACTCCGCCAACTTCGTCCAGTGCGGAGTACGCCCGTTCACGGATGGTTACGCGATGCTCCGGCCGCACCTGGAGTACATGCAGATCAAGGACGCGCTGGACTCCACGCGCACTCCCGTGCCGGCCGGCGAGGGGGACGGCGAGATGGTGGAGACGCTGCGCGCGCTGCGTGAGGACGGCTTCGACGGCTTCTTCTCGCTGGAGCCGCACCTCCAGCACGCAGGCGCCGCAGGCGGATTCAGCGGTGCCGAGATGTTCGCCAAGGCCCACCAGGCGTTCACCGGGCTGCTGGCAGCCGAAGGCATCGAGTACCACTGAACGGATCGGGAAGGACTTTCACCATCATGCGCATCGCCGTCATCGGCTGCGGAGTCATCGGACGCACCCACGCCGCCTCGATCGCCTCGCTCTCACCCGACGCCGAGTTCGTCCTCGCTGTCGACGACATCCCGGACCGGGCAAAGGAACTGGCAGACCGCTACGGTGTCGAGTGGACCGGCTCGGTCGCCGAGGCGCTCGCCCGGGACGACATCGACGCGGTCGCCATCTGCACCCCCAGCGGCAAGCACGCCGAACTCACGATCGCCGCGCTGGACGCCGGAAAGCACGTCGTCGTGGAGAAGCCGCTCGATGTGAGCGTCAAGGCCTCGCTTCGCGTGGCCGAGGCCGAGCGCAGCTCCGGACGCACCGTGACCGTGATCAGCCAGCACCGCTACGACCCCTCAAGTCAGGTGGTGCACAAGGCAGTCACCGAGGGACAGTTCGGCCGGGTCACCTCCGGTGTCGCCAGCATCGCCTGGTGGCGCAGCCAGAGCTACTACGACTCCGGTGACTGGCGCGGCACCTGGGAACTCGACGGGGGCGGTGCGCTGATGAACCAGGGCATCCACACCATCGACCTGCTGGTCTGGATGCTCGGCGAGCCGGTCGAGGTCTTCGCTTACGCCGACCTGCTCGCGCACCAGAACATCGAGGTCGAGGACACCGCCGTGGCGACCATCCGCTTCGCCAACGGCGCCCTGGGCATCGTCCACGGCACCACCGCCGCCTACCCCGGGCTGACCGCGCGGCTGCAGATCCACGGCGACCGTGGCTCCGCGGTCATCGACAGCGATCGGCTGGCGTACTTCCACGCGGCCGGCGAGGACGAAGGCGGCGGCGCGGCCTATGGCGCGCGCGCTGACGCGAACCAGGCCGAGCGGGTGCTGCCGGCGGAGTCCGAGCCCGCCGCCACGGCCGGAGCGGACCCCTCGGCGCTCTCCAACGCCCACGTCCACCAGTACCGCGACTTCGTCGCGGCGGTCGCCGAGAACCGGGCGCCGCTGGTCACGGTCGCCGAGGCGACCCGCAGCCTGGCGGTAGTCTGTGCGATCTACGAGTCCGCCCGTACCGGTCAGCCCGTCCCCGTCCGGATCGAATCCGCAGAGTGAGGAGTTGACCGATGGCCGCTGCCGCCCGCCTGGCCTGGGTGGACGCGACCTCCGGCGTCGCCGGTGACATGCTGCTGGGTGCACTGATCGATGCTGGTGCATCGCTCCCGGCGATACGGGCGGCGGTGGAGTCCGTGATCCCGGCGGCGGTGGCGCTGTCGGTCGACGAGGTGAGCCGGGCGGGCCTGCGCGCCGCCCGGCTCCGGGTCGAGCCGCTCATCGAGAGCCCCCCGCACCGGACCTGGCGGTCCATCCGCGCCCTGATCGAGGACGCGGAGCTGCCGGAGCCGGTGCGGGACCGGGCTCTCGCGGTGTTCGGGCGGCTGGCGCAGGCCGAGGGCCGGGTGCACGGTGTGTCCGCGGACGAGGTGCACTTCCATGAGGTGGGCGCCTGGGACTCGATCGCCGATGTGGTCGGGGTCTGCGCCGCGCTGCACTCCCTCGGGATCTCTCGGCTGAGTGCGAGCGCGGTGGCGCTCGGTTCGGGCCGGGTGCGGACGGCGCACGGGGAGATTCCGGTGCCGGTGCCCGCCGTGTTGGAGCTGTCGGCAGGCTGGCAGGTCGTCAGCGGGGGAGCCGGTGAGCTCGCCACTCCGACCGGGTTGGCGCTGGTGACCGCGCTGGCTTCGGAGTGCGGTGCTCTGCCGCCAATGAGCCTGGAATCCACGGGAGTTGGTGCCGGAACCCGGGACACGCCGGGGCGGCCCAACGTCGTACGCGTGGTGGTCGGTACGCCCGTTGCGGAGGGCGGCCGGGACGAGCTGGTGCTGGAAGCCAATGTGGACGACCTGGATCCGCGCCTCTGGCCAGGCGTCCTTGCCGCGCTGCTCGCCGAGGGGGCCTCGGACGCCTGGCTGGTCCCGATCCTGATGAAGAAGGGCCGTCCTGCGCACACTCTCTGTGTGCTCGCACCCGTCGAGCGGGCTGCCGCGCTGCGCGAGGCGATGTTCCGGGAGACCAGCACCATCGGCGTCCGCGAGACGGCCGTCCGTAAGACCGCTCTGGAGCGAACCTGGGTGCATGTCCCCCTACTTGGTGCAACCGTACCGGTCAAGGTGGCACATCGAGACGGCGAAATCCTCCAGGCGACACCGGAGTTCGATGATGTCGCCGCGCTGGCACGTAAGTTGGGCATGCCGGTGCGGACAGTGCTGGAAGCCGCCGTGGCAGCCGCAGTTGACCAACACCTTATCCCCGGCGCTGAACTGCCCTGACAGGTCGGACCGGTGATCGCAGCCGGCCGAGGTAGCCCATGACCAGCCGGGTGAGTTCGTCGATCACCTTTCGCGGCTGCTCGGTGTGGGATCAAAGACGTAGCCGACCGTCACCCCCTCGATGGTGCGCACGAGGATCCAGGCGACCGAGCCCGCCGGTCGCCCTGCGGGGGCGCCTTGGAAGAGTAGCGCGGTCGCGACGAGGTCCTGCCGCTGGCCCACCTGCGCCTCTGACCTCAGGCCGGCGCGGCGATCTGCGCGGCGAGGTGGCCGGCGCCGTAGCCGTTGTCGATGTTGACGACGGCGACGCCGGGGGAGCAGGAGTTCAGCATGGACAGCAGCGGCGCGAGGCCGCCGAACGCGGCGCCATAGCCGACAGAGGTCGGGACGGCAACAACGGGGGCGGTGACCAGGCCCGCGACCACGCTGGGAAGTGCGCCGTCCATGCCCGCCACCACCACGATCACCCGTGCGCTGGACAGCAGTTCGAGCTTGCCGAGGACCCGGTGGAGCCCCGCTACTCCGACATCGACCACCAGCTCGCTCTCGCGGCCGAGGTGACGTGCAGTCAGAAGTGCTTCCCGAGCGACCGCGAGATCCGAGGTGCCCGCGCACAGTACGACCACCCGACCACCCACAGCCGATGGCGGTTCCGGCGGCCAGGCAAGCATTCGCGCGTCCTGGTCGTAGGCCGCGTCCGGCAGTTCGGCCAGTACGGCCTTTGCGTGATCGGGCGTGGCCCGGGTGAAGAGCGTGCTACCGCCCCGCGTACGGATCTCCACCGCGATGGCGGCAACCTGGGCGGGTGTCTTGCCCTCGCAGTAGATGGCCTCCGGGTAGCCCCGGCGCGGTCCGCGATCGTGGTCAAGCTGGGCGAACTCGGCAAGCACAGCAGGTGGTTGCCAGTCGTCAGCCATGCGTCACCGCCACCACGGACAGTGCGAAGGCGCCGGAGCGGATGCCGGCCAGATCGATGGTGACCGTACGGAACCCGGCCGCCCGCACCGCGTCGAGCAGCGCAGACCGCACCGGCTCGGTCACCGCGCGACCCAACTCATCGACCGGAAGCTCGATCCGCGCCGTCTCGCCGTGGTGACGGACCCGACAGTCGGTGAAGCCGAGCCTGCGTACTGCCTGCTCGGCCTGCTCGATCTGCCTGAGCTTCTCCGGAGTGACCTCCTCGAAGTGCGGGATCCGCGAGGCCAGACAGGGCGCCGCGGGCTTGTCGGCGCATGGCAGTTGCAGCGCCCGGGCCAACCGTCGCACGGCGGCTTTGTCCAATCCGGCCTCGGCAAGCGGCCGGAGCACCCGGTGCTCGGTGGCGGCCCGCTGACCGGGCCGGTCGGGGCGGCGCAGGTCGTCTGCGTTCTCGCCGTAGGCGACGGCAGCCAGCCCATACTCGGCGACGACCTCGGCGGAGATCCGGGTGAAGAGCTCGTTCTTGCAGTGGAAGCAGCGGTCCGGACCGTTGGCCCGGTAGTTCGGCAACTCGCCCTCATGCGTGGTGACTTCGACGACTCGCGCGCCAATGAACTCGGCCACCCGGTGCGCCGCTGCCCGCTCGTCGGCGGCCAGGCTGGGGGAGACCCCGAGCACGGCGATCACGTTCTCCGCGCCCAAGGCCCTCACCGCGAGCGCCAGCAGCAGTGAGGAGTCGACGCCACCGGAGAATGCGACCCCGAGCGGAGCGGCTCCCCGGAGCAGTGCGCCCACCCGGCCGGTGGCCTCTGCGTCGGCCCCGGTGAGGAGTGCCGGCGGTGCGGTGGTCATGGCGGAACTCCTCAGGGCGGGCACGGCATCCAGCTGATTGCGCCACATTAAGCCGAGGTAACAACTGGGCGGCAAGCGGTTGCCATGTGTTGTCGCCCGCTGCTGCAATGGGTCAGCCGAGTTCGGGGGAGCTGCAAGAAACGCGAGGAAGATGCCAGATGGATGCGATCAACGAGGACCTGCCGGACGAGGGCTGGCGACGGTCGCCGACGATCTACGACGTGGCACGCGCCGCCGGAGTCGCGCCCTCGACCGTCTCGCGGGCCTTCTCCCGCCCGGGTCGGGTGAACGCCGAGACGGCAGAGCGCATCCGGCAGGTGGCCGCCGATCTCGGGTACCGGGTCAACCCGCTGGCCCGAGCGCTGCCCACCGGCCGTACCTCCATGATCGCGCTGGTGATCTCCGACATCGGCAACCCGTTCTACGTGGAGATCATCCGAGGCGCCCAGACCGCCGCGGCGGCGGCCGGCTACATCGTCGTCCTGGTGGACGCCCAGGAGTCCGACCGGCTCGAGCGCGAGGCCCTGGAGCGGGCGCTGCCGACCGTCGAGGGCGTCATCCTGGCCAGCTCCCGCACCTCCGACTCGGCGATCCGGATGGTCGCCAAGCAGCGGCCGGTGGTGGTGCTCAACCGTCATGTCGCCGATGTGCCGAGTGTGGTCACCGACACCGCGCACGGGATGCGGCTGGCCGCCGAGCATCTGGCGCAGCTCGGGCACCGCAGCGTGAGCTATCTGGCTGGTCCGGAGGCGTCCTGGACCGATGGAATGCGGTGGCGCTCACTGCGCGAGGCCACCGCCGAGCTCGGCCTCAAGGTCCATCGGATGGGCCGCTCCGCGCCCACGATCGCCGGGGGTGCCCAGGCGGCAGAGGGCTTCGAGGTGGGGAGTGCGACCGCTCTGGTCGCCTATAACGACCAGGTGGCGGTCGGGCTGATCCGCGGCCTCCAGGCGCGCGGGATCCGGGTGCCGCAGGACGTGAGTGTGCTCGGCTTCGACAACACCTTCACCGCCGAACTGGTGTCGCCCGGGCTGACCACCGTCGCGGCGCCGCTGCGCGCGCTCGGCGAGAACGCGGTACGCGGACTGCTCGCCATACTGGGCGGCGCGCGGGACCGCACCGGCCGGCCGCTGGTGCTTCCGACCCGGCTGGTGGTGCGGGCGTCGACCGCTCAGCGCAGTCGGAAGAGGACCTCGCCGGCCTCCGGGACGACGAACGTGTCCGGGTCGGCGCGGAACGCCTCGACGTCTACCTCGGAGGGATCCAGGTAGTTGAGGTTGGCGGCGCGCACCACGTCCTCCGGAATGCCGGTGGCGAGGGTGACGGTGACCCGGCAGCGCTCGCCGTGCTCCTCGTCCCAGGTCCCGGCTCCCCGCAGGTGGGTGGAGTGTGCTAGCACTCCCCAGTGCAGATGCTTGAACTTGTCCCACTGCTTGGTGAAGTAGTCACGGCAGTGGTAGCCGATCTGCTCGATCTCCGGGTGCATCTCGGAGATCCGGCGTACGTGCGGGGCGTAGAGCACGACCTCACCGCCGTCCGCGACCACCGGCTCCAGCTTGTAGAAGCCCTTGGCGGCCGTCCAGATGTCCTCGTACTTGGAGGGCATGATGGACAGCACCCGCCACACCGGCGCGTCGAGGTAGCGGACATGGGTCTCGGCCGACACCTCGGCCGCCGCCTCCCAGGCCTCCTCCGGAGTTCCGAAGGTGACGGCGTGCAGGGCACCTGTACCCGACTGGGCCACCACGCACAGCGCCAGCCGCTGAGTGGGAATCAGCGCCGCTGCCTCGTTGATCAGTGCACGCACGGGCGTGATGCCACGGGTGCCGATGATCTCGGCACTGGTGATCAGCGCGCCCAGCCAGTGCGACAGATCGATGATGTCCGCACCGGCGACGCCCGGGAAGAAGTACTTGTTGCCGCCGGAGAATCCGACCACCTCATGTGGGAAGACCGGGCCCACCACCAGCACGGCGTCGTGCTCCACCACCGCGCGGTTCAGCCGGACGTCCACCTCCTGGCGCAGCAGCCTGTCGGAGAGCTCGGCCACCCGGTCGGCCGAGATGGTCCCGAGCGAGGCGAAGGCCTCCGGCTCCCACCACTCGTGGTTGAGCACGCTCATGCCGGGATAGCGCTCCTCCAACTCCCCTTCCTGGTAGCCTAGATGGGCGGCCAACTCTTGCTCGCCCATGGGCGCGTGCGTTCCCAGGGCGATCAGTACGGTCAGCCGCGTCACACGGCCGGTCAGGGCGCCGTGGACCGCCGACAGCAGCAGCGGCAGCGGGCAGCTGCGGGTGCCGTCGGGAACGACCACGCATACGCTGCGCCCGTCGAGGTCGACGTCCGCGAGCCGCTTCGCGATGAACTCCGTTACCTGATCGTCGTCGAGTACGACTTCGGGTCCGCCGATATGCAGGTTTCGCTCACTCATGTGTGCACGATGACCCTGCTCGGTGCAGGTCGCAAGACTGGAGGGCAATTGATGGCAACCGATTGCCACGATGGGTGGGGCGCTCGCAGAATCCGGCTATGCCGTTTGAGCCGCACCCAGACCGACTCCTTCCCCCCGACCCGGGGGTCCGCGCTATCGCCCGCCGGCTGTACGAGGCCGTGCGCGATCTGCCGATCGTCTCGCCGCACGGCCACGTCGATCCCCGACTGCTGCTGGACAATGAGCCGTTCACCGATCCGGCGTCCCTGCTGATCACGCCGGACCACTACGTCACCCGGCTGCTGCACGCCAGCGGCGTACCGTTGGAGGATCTCGGCGTCGGTCGCGGCCCGCTGGCGGAGGCCGATGCACGTGCGGTCTGGCGGCAGCTGTGCGCCAACTGGGCGCTGTTCCGCGGCACTCCGGTCCGCTACTGGTTCGAGTCCGAACTGGCCGAGATCTTCGGCGTCACCGAACGCCCGAGCGCGGAGAACGCCGACGAGCTGTACGACCAGATCACGGACCGCCTGAGCCGGGACGAGTTCCGGCCGCGCGCCCTGTTCCGCCGCTTCAACATCGACGTACTCGCCACCACCGACGACCCCTGCGACGACTTCTCCGCACACCGCGCCCTCGCCGCCGACCCCGCCTGGACCGGCCGGGTCATCCCCACCTTTCGCCCCGACCGCTATCTCGAGGCCGGCCAGGAGGGTTGGGCCAAGGCCCTGGCCCTGCTCGCTGACACCACCGGCATCGACACCGCCGAACACCGCGGATACGTCGAGGCGCTGGAGGAGCGCCGCCGCTACTTCATCGCCCATGGCGCCGTCTCCACCGACCACAGCCACCTGGACGTGCGCACCGACCCGCTGTCCTCGGCCGAAGCCGCGCGCATCCACCGCGCCGCCCTGGCGGGGGAGGCGACGGAGGCCGAGACCACCGCGTACCGACGCCACATGATGCTGGAGATGGCCCGGATGTCCTGCGAGGACGGCTTGGTGATGACCCTCCACCCCGCGGTCCGCCGCAACCACCACACCCCTACCTTCACCCGCTTCGGCGCCGACACCGGCCACGACATCCCCGTCCGCGCCGAGTTCACCGACGCGCTGCGCCCGCTCCTCGAGCGCTACGGCACCCACCCCAACCTGCACCTCATCTTGTTCACGCTGGACGAGACGGCGTTCTCCCGGGAGATCGCCCCGCTCGCCGGCTTCTACCCGGCCGTCTACGCGGGCGCGCCGTGGTGGTTCCTCGACGCCCCCGACGCCATCCGCCGCTACCGCAAGGCCGTCACCGAGACCGTCGGCTTCTCCCGGACCTCCGGATTCATCGACGACACCCGGGCGTTCTGCTCGATCCCAGCGCGCCACGACATGTCCCGTCGCCTCGACAGCGGTGTACTGGCCGAGCTGGTCGCCGAACACCGCCTCGACGAGGACGAGGCGCTGGAGACCGCGATCGAGCTGGTCAACGTCAATCCCCGAAGGGCCTTCCGGCTGTGAGCACTTCCCTCTCGCGGGCGGCCGGCGACGGCCGCCCGCAAGCCCCGATCCGCCTGCTGCACCTGGGACTCGGCAACTTCTTCCGCGCGCACCAGGCCTGGTACACCGACCGCGCGCCGGACGCCAACCACTGGGGCATTGCAGCGTTCACGGGTCGACGCCCGGGGCTCGCTGACGCCCTGTGGGCTCAGGACGGCCTTTATACGCTGGTCACCCGGGGGGCCAGGGGCGACCGCAACAGCGTGGTCTCCAGCCTCGCCGCCGTCCACCCGGGCGGAGACCACGAGGCGTGGCTGAGCTACTGGCAGCGGCCCGAACTCGCCGTCGTCACCATGACCGTGACCGAGGCCGGGTACACCTCACTCCCCGGCGGCGGCCTCGACGTCTCCCGGCCGGACGTCCAGGCCGACATCGAGACGCTGCGCAAGTCGCCCACCGGCCCGGCGTCCACCGCTGCCGGTCGGCTGCTCGCCGGGCTGGCCGCACGTCAGGCGGCGGGCTGTCCGCCACTCGCGATCGTCCCCTGCGACAATCTGCCGGGCAACGGCGAGGTCATCCGCCAGGCCGTCCACGACCTGGCCGAACACACCGGGCTGACCGAACTCGTCGACCAGCAAGCCTCTTTCGTCACCTGCATGGTCGACCGGATTACCCCCGCCACCACCGACCAGGACCGCGAGGCCGTTGGCGAAGCCACCGGCCGTATCGACGCCGCACCGGTGGTGACCGAACCGTTCAGCGAGTGGGTACTCAGCGGCGACTTCCCCGCCGGCCGCCCCCGCTGGGAGGACGTTGGCGCCCGCTTCGTCGACGACATCATCCCGTACGAGCAGCGCAAGTTGTGGCTGCTCAACGGCGCGCACTCACTGCTTGCCTACGCGGGCAGCGCACTTGGCCACACCACCGTCGCCGAGGCCGTCGCCGACCCTTGCTGCCGCGAGTGGCTGGACCAGTGGTGGTCGGAGGCGTCTTCCCATCTTCCGCTGCCAACGCGCGACTTGGCAGATTATCGGGAGGCGCTGCTGGGGCGGTTCGCCAACCCGTGTATCCGCCATCTGCTGGCCCAGATCGCGGCCGACGGCTCGCAGAAGCTGCCGGTGCGCGTTCTGCCGGTGCTTCGTCTCGAACGTGCCCGCGGGGCCATGCCGCAGGGAGCGATCCGCATCCTGGCCGCCTGGATCGGCCATCTGCGCGGCGCCGGTGCGCCCGTCCAGGATGCCCGTGCGGCCGAGGTCGTACCGCTCGCTCAGGGACCGCTGCCCGAAGCCGTCCGCAGGCTACTCGGCTACCTTGATCCCCAACTGCCATTCGACAGCCCGTTGGTGGCCGCCCTGACTACTGCCGCGGAATCCGTGACCACACCATAGGGGACCGATAGCCGTGCTCAACCCCAGCAAGACGCTTGTCACCGATCCGCCCGCTGATGCCTACGACTGGTGGCGGTCAGCGGTCATCTACCAGGTCTACATCCGGAGCTTCGCCGATGGGGACGGCGACGGCATCGGCGACCTCGCCGGTCTGCGCGCCCGACTGCCGTATCTGGCCCAACTCGGCATCGACGCACTGTGGATCAACCCCTGGTACCCCTCGCCGATGGCGGACGCCGGCTACGACGTGTCGGACTACCGTGACATCGAGCCGGTCTTCGGCGCCATGGACGAGGCGCGGGCGCTGATAGACGAGGCCCACGCCCTCAATCTGCGGATCATCCTCGACATCGTCCCAAACCACACCTCCGCCGAACATCCCTGGTTCCAGGAAGCGTTGGCCGCCGAACCCGGCTCGCCCGCCCGGGAGCGTTTCCACTTCCGCGAAGGCAAGGGCGCAGGCGGCGAACTCCCGCCCAATGATTGGCACGCCGTCTTCGGCGGCCCCGCCTGGCATCGCGTGCCCGACGGCCAGTGGTACCTGCACTTGTTCGCTCCCGAGCAGCCTGACCTCAACTGGGAGAACCCGGAGGTCCGCGACGAGTTCGATGACATCCTCCGCTTCTGGTTCGACCTCGGCATCGACGGCTTCCGGATCGACGTCGCCCACGGCATGGTCAAGGATCCGGAGATGCCGGACCTCGGGCGCGGCGAGTTCGCATCCGAGGACCTCGACAGCCCGGTGCGGGAACGTCATCCGCACTGGGACGGCGACGGCCTGCACGAGATCTTCCGCCGCTGGCGCGCCATCGCGGACAGCTACCCGGAGCCGAAGATATTCGTCGCCGAGGCGGTGGTCCCCGTACACCGCCACTCGGACTACCTGCGGCCGGACGAGCTGCACACCGCTTTCAACTTCAACTTCCTCAAGGGCCCGCTGGAGCCGGGCCCGCTGCGGTCCGTCATCGACTCGACCTCGGCCGCGATGGCGACGGTTGACGCGCCGGCCACCTGGGTGCTCGGCAACCACGACCAGGCGCGTCCCGTCACCCGCTACGGCCGCGAGTACACGGGCGTCCGTGGCCCGAAGCTCGACCAGGGGCTGCCGACCGACCTCGAACTCGGCACTCGGCGCGCCCGTGCCGCCGCGCTGCTGATGCTGGCACTGCCCGGCGGTGCATACATCTACCAGGGCGAGGAACTCGGCCTGTGGGAGGTCGAGGACCTGCCCGAATCCGTGCTCCAGGATCCCACCTGGGAACGTTCCGGCCACACCGTCCGGGGCCGTGACGGCTGCCGCGTCCCGCTGCCCTGGTCCGGCGTCCACCCGCCGTTCGGCTTCAGCCCCGAGGAGGCCGACCCCTGGCTGCCGCAGCCCAAGGAGTGGGACCTGCTCACCGTCGACGCCCAGACCGGCGAACCCGAGTCGATGCTGGAGCTGTACCGTGAGGCCCTCCGCCTCCGCCGCGAGCTCCCCACCCTCGGCGACGGCCCGATGGCCTGGCTGGACACCCCGCCGGACGTCCTCGCCTTCACCCGCGGACCGGTCATCTGCGCGTTCAACCTCTCCACGGCGCTCTGGCAACTTCCCGCTGACACCACGGTGTTGCTGGCGAGCAACCCCCTCGACGGCCACAAGCTGCCCCCGAACACGGCAGTCTGGATCACGCAAAACCAGGGCTAAACCCTGGGGCTCGGGGCTCTGTCGAAGTGACAGAGCCCCTGTTGCCCTACCGAACGGGCAGCGGGTATGCGTGGGTCCCGTTCGGCGCGGCCGGCTCGACACGCTACGCGGCCAGTACCTGGGCCGACGGGTAGAACATCGGCTCCGGAAGGGCATCCACCGCGACCCTGCCCTTGTCGAAAACCTCATCCGCCCTGGTGGGAGCCGGTGTGCACGGTGCACGGGTTCGTGGTGGTGGCCGCTCGAGATGGCGCTATGGCACGGTTGGCGATGGGCGCGGCAACATGATCGATCGTGCTGTTGCGACTGGCCTGTCTGGGTCCGGAGTGCGGCCAGGCGTCGGACTGGGTGCATTCGCGTTATGTGTGGCATGTCGCGGACGAGGCGGTGGCGGGCCGCGCGGTCGCGATCGACTCATCGGTGCGCCGCTGGTACTTGCGAGAACCAGCCTGCGAGAAGGTCACCTTCGTCGAGCAGGTTCCGGGGCTGCCCCGGCGTTACCAGCGCCGCACTCCCGCCCTGCAGAAGGTGGTCGACGCGGTCGCCGTGGCACGGGCCGGATCGGCCGGAGCACGACTGCGAGCGTGCTGCACTACGTGCTGACCTGGGCGAGCGTGCTGAACTGCCTGATGCGCATCGCGCTGCCTGCCCGACCGGTCCCGCAGGTGCTGGGCATCGACGAGTTCGCCCTGTGCAAGGGTCACCGCTACGCCACAATCCTGACCGATGCCGAGACCGCGGCGAGGGTATCGACGTTCGGGGGCGGCCCCGTGATCGAACATGTCTGCGACAGCCGTTATGCTCACGAGTGGCAAGGCCGTAGCGCAGAGGTCGTCGCGCCCGAGCTGCGAGCTGGAGGACGTCGGTTCGAATCCGACCGGCCTTGCCACCCTTGCGATACCGCCGTCCGCCCCGTACCGGGGCGTCGGCCAGGACGGACCGGTGGAGTGGTGATGACGCAGCCGACACCCGTACGCTGCCCTGCTGTTGAGCATCCGGACATTCCGCTCGCCGATCCGGTGCGACTCGATCAGCTCCTCGTCCGGCTGGAGTCGCCGCTCCCCGTCGCCGCGGACGAGACGTTTCCGCTCGGCACTGTGCGCGCAGACGGGCGTATCGATCTGTGCAAGCAGGGACTTGGGGCGGCCGGCGTCACCAGGCTGCTACCCGTTGTCGCCGCTTCGCCGCACGCCGTTCACCTGCTTCTGGGCACGAACGCCATCGGGGACCGCGGCGCCCGTACCGTCGGCGGCGCACTCGTGCCCGGGCACGGGTTGCGCACGCTTTACCTCGGCTGCAACCGGATCGGTCCCGACGGCGTCACGGCCCTCGCTGAGGCGCTGGCCTCGGACGAAACGGTCCACGCCCTGTGGCTCAAGCGCAACCCGGCCGGTGACGACGGTGTCCGCGCCTTGGCCGCGATGCTCCGCACCAACTCCACGCTGCGCACCCTCGACCTGGTCAACACCGGGGTCGGCCCCGACGGACTGCGCGCCCTCCTGGAGGCCCTGACGGGACGCTCCCGTCCCCTGGAGCGGTTGTTCCTCGGGGGCAACGGGCTCACCGCCGAGGCTGCGCCGCTGCTCGCCGCACTCGTCCGCGACGCCGGGGTCCGCGAGCTGTACCTGCCCGCCAACCACCTCGGCGACGAGGGCGCCGCCGTCCTTGCCGCGGTCGCCGGCGACCCCGGTCGCCCGGTCCGCCTCGGCCTGGGCGGAAACGGCATCGGGCCCGTCGGCACGCAGGCACTCGCGGGGGCTCTCGGCGGCATGGAGGTGCTCGACCTGGGCCGTCCGCCGTCCGAGCGGAGCCTTGGCGCACCCGCCAACACGACCGGTGACGCAGGCGTTCACGCCCTGGCCGCGGGCCTGCCCGGCAGCCCGCTGCGTCGGCTGGAACTGCGGCACACCGGCCTGACCGGACGAGGCGCCAAGACCTTGCTGTCCGCGGTGGAGGAGCGGTCCTGCCTGGAATACGTGGGGCTGGGGCCGGGTCTGCCGCGCAAGGTGAAGCGGTCCTTCGCTCGCCGCCTGCGGCCTACGTCCGCCGCACACCCCGATCTGCGCGCGATTGGGAGCGTCTACCGGTGACCCCGCGCCCGGTCCCCTCGGCCTTCCCCCGGGACGAGCAGTCGTCCTGGCGGCGCATCCGGCGCTATGCCGTGCCCCGGTGGATGATCGAGCACTCGGAGCAGCATCGCCGCGCCGGTGACTGGGCCGGAGCCTGTGCCGTCTGCCTGGTGGACGTCACCTTCACCCTGGAGGACATCTCCCGTGCGCACGGCGGTCAGGTCGCCGCCCGGCTCGAGGAGGACCTGCGGCACCTGGTGCCCGACCTGGTCCGCTGGCATCTGCCCCGGGCGCTGGGCGGGCGGACGACGCTGGCCACGGCGCGGACCGTGGTCCTGGCCGGTTACGGCGCCGCCGACGCGCAGTTGCACCTGACCACCCCCGCGATGACCAAGGGGCCTCAGCGGGTGTCGCTCCGATTCGGGAAGCCCGGCCTCGGGACCGGGTCGTACCGTTCGAGCTCCGGGATCGAGGACTGGACCGTGGCCCGCCACCTGTGGGACGCCCGGTACGCACACGAGCTCCGGGAGCGCTGCGGCGGCGGTCCGGACCGCGCACCCTTCTTCCTCCCCGACGGCACCCTGCGCGACCCGGCCGAGCTGCCGGTCGAGGACCCCGGTCCCGACGACATCGCCGCCCGCACCGAATGGATCACGTTGCTCCGCGAACGGGGCGGCGTCGAGGCCGGGTTTGCCGCTGCAGGCATCGGACTGGACCTGACCCCCGTCAAAATCAGCAAGTGGCACGAGCGGGAAGCGCTTCCCATCATGGAGCGGCTGGCGCTCGACCTGGCCGGCCTCGACCGTGAACTCCGGCACATCACGGCCCGCACCGGTGAGGAACGATGGCTGGTGGCCGGCGACTGGAGCAGCGTCGTACTCTTTGAACGCATGTGTCCGGGAGGTGACTTGGCAGCCCGGGTGGTAGGCCGCGCGGGCACCGAGGGAACGCGCGCCCTGGCCCAGGGCGTCTGGCGGCGGCTGCCCGATCTCGACCTGCTGCGCGTCGGGGGAGTGGAGCCCTGTCACCTGCACCCCCTGGTCGCCGCATCTCTGTTCCCCCGACTCCCCGTCGGCGAAGGCCCAGTCCGTCCGCCCGGGCCCGACGCCCCACAGTCCGTCCGCGTACGCTGCCAGGACGCCGCCTGGCATCAACTGACCATGCATGAAGGGCGGCTGGACATGCCGCACACCGAGGAGGAGCAGCGTCGGGAGCAGGCGATGCGAGCCTTCGGCGGCGCGGTCACCGGCTGTTTCGCGGTCCAGCAGGCGTGGCGGTCGGGCGAGGGACGGCTGCCCAAGGCGCTGCGGGTCCAGCGGCAGGAACTGTTCCTGTGCGTGGAGCACGGCGACACCCCGAGCGTCCTGACCCTGCTGGACGCGGGCATGGATCCGCTCGTCCGCGACGCGAGGGGGCGCACGCTGCTGCATGTGCTGCACCTGCTGGACCACGAGGCGTTGCTGCCCCGGCTCCTGAAGGCCGGCCTCGACCTGGAGGCGAAGGACAGGCAGGGCCGCACGCCCCTGTACTCGGTCGTCCAGGACGGCGGTTCGCGGGCGCTGGTGGAAGCACTGCTTACGGCCGGCGCTCGGATCGACGTCGTCGCCCCGACCGACGCCTACAGCGAGATGGATCTGTCACTCGCCCAGACGATCCGGCGGTACAAGCGGACCGACCTGGACTTCCTCGCCCAGCGGGTCCGCGCCGAGCACCCGGGGATCGGCAACGAGTGGTGGGACGAGTATCGCGACAAGTACGCGGACGAGGACGAGGGCCCGGAGGACGAGAACCAGTGACAACCAGCCCCCTGGACGCGGCGGACGACCTCAACGCCCGCCTCCGCGCCCGCCGTGGCGAACCGTCGGCCAGCCCTCAGCTGGAGGCGCTGTCCCTGGCGGTGACGGCCAATCAGCCAGTGTTGCTGTGGGGTGAGCCCGGCATCGGCAAGTCGGCAGGTATCGAGCAGCTCGCCGCCGGGCTCGGCTGCCCGCTGGAGACCGTCATCGCCAGCGTCCATGAGCCGTCCGACTTTGCCGGTCTGCCGATCGTGGGCGACGACCCGGCCACCACCGGTGTGCCGATGGCCCCGCCGGACTGGGCGATACGGCTCGGTCGTACCGGACGTGGCCTGCTCTTCTTCGACGAACTGTCCTCCGCCCCGCCGGCCGTGCAGGCCGCCCTGCTGCGCGTGGTTCTCGAACGCCGCGTCGGCAGCCTGGTCCTGCCCGAGCCGGTCAGGATCGTCGCCGCGGCCAACCCGCCGTCCAGCGCCGCCGACGGCTGGCACCTCAGCCCGCCACTCGCCAACCGCTTCGTCCACCTCCACTGGACGCACGACCCCCGCACCGTCGCCCGCGGGATGACGGGCACCTGGCCACAGTTCACGGTGCCGGTCGTCGACCACGTCAAGGTGCCGGGCGCCGTCGCCCGGGCGCGTGGGGCCGTCTCCGGCTTCCTTACCGCTCGGCCCGGCCTGGTCCACCACCTGCCGGGCGACGCGGAGTCCCGCGGCCGCGCCTGGCCGTCGCCGCGCACCTGGGAGATGGCGCTGAAGCTGCTCGCCACCGGGTACGCGACCGGCGCCGGCCACGAGGCGGTGGCCGCCGCCCTCACCGGAGCGGTCGGGGACGGGGCCGGTATGGAGTTTCTGTCGTACCTCGAGAACCTCGACCTGCCGGATCCCGACCGGGTCCTGGCCAACCCCGACGCCTTTGCCCTGCCGGAACGGGGGGATCGTCAGCTCGCCTTCCTCATCGCGGTGGTCGCCGCGGTCCAGAGCCACCTCACCCGCGAGCGCTGGGAGGCCGGCTGGGCCGTCCTGGCCAAGGCCGTCGACCGAGGGGTGCCCGACGTCGCCGCCCGCGCGGCGGTCGACCTGGCCGCGCTGCGGGACACCGACTGGCGTGTGCCGGACGGCATCGACGCGTTTGTCGACCTGCTGCAGCTGTCCGGCGCGCTGCCCGGCGGCAACTGACCAGGCCCGGCCACCAGGACACGGCACATGACGCAGCGTCACAAGGGCCCGGACCGACTCGACATGACCAAGCTGCTCGCCGCCCGCTACCGGGCGGCGACCGACCGGCCGTACCTCGCCTCCGCGTTGTACGCCCTTACCGTCGTGCCGAGTTCGCAGGTCCCGACCATGGGAGTGGACCGCCACTGGCGCTGTTACGTCTCGCCCGGGTTCGTCGAGACCACGCCGGTCGCCGAACTGGCCGCGGTGTGGATCCACGAGGTGGCCCATCTGCTGCGTGACCACCACGGCCGTGCCGGCCGACTGCCCGCGGGCGACCAGCGGGACGCTCGCCGGCTCAATGTCGCACAGGACTGTGAGATCAACGACGACCTGATCGCGGACGGCCTTCCGCTGCCCGTCGGCCGGATGGAACCACGCCTCTTCGGCCTGTCCACGGGCGGCATGTTCGAGGCATACCTCACTCAAATACCGCACAGCCACGACGTGTTGCTCGACTGCGGCTCGGGCGCCCATGGCTCACCGGCACCGTGGGAACTCGACGGGAGCGACGGCCCCGCGCGGCTCGGCCCCGTCGAGGCGGAGGCGTTGCGCCGGACCACCGCCGAGGCGATGCGGGCCCACCAGCGAGCCCGGGGCGCCCTCCCGGGTGGCTGGCAGCGCTGGGCCGAGGAGGTTCTGGAGCCCACCGTGGACTGGAGGCAGGTCCTCGCCGGAGCCGTCCGCGAGGCGGCGGCCTGGGCAGGCGGGGCCGTCGACTACACCTACCGTCGTCCGTCGCGCCGTACCCCGGCACTGCGCGGCGTCGTCCTTCCCAGCCTGCGCCGGCCGCTTCCCCGGGTGGCCGTGGTCGTCGACACCTCCGGTTCGATGGGGAAGGAGGAACTCGACGCCGCCCTCGGAGAGATCACCGGCGTGCTCAGTGAGGTCGGGGTGCGCGGCAACCGCGTCACCGTGCTGGCCTGCGACGCCGACGTGCAGGCGGTGTCCCGGGTGACCTCGGTGGACGAGGTCACGCTGGCCGGCGGGGGCGGCACCGACATGCGGGTGGGCATCGACGCGGCACTGGCACGGCCCGACCGTCCTGGCATCGTGGTCGTTCTCACCGACGGGCTGACCCCGTGGCCCGCGGAACCCGCATCCTGCCGGCTGATCGCCGCACTGATCGGTGAAGGGGCTCACCCGCCACCGTCCTGGGTGGAGACGGTACGGGTCGGCGGCAGCTGAGCGCGGGGAAGACGCTGCGCCCGCATCGCCCCGTCACCACCCCGCACGCGTGGTAGCCGGTGCAGCAGGGCAGCCAGGAACGGCCGATGGCCGGCTGTGAACCGTGCCTTTTTCTTGCAGAGTTGACGCTCCAGAACCGACAGTTGGTGGCGCATTGCGAGGATGTCCGTGTCCTTGGCACGATCGCTCATCGGCAGCAGGCCCAGCATGGCGAACGCGTTCGTCACGCCCAAACAAGCCAGTCACAGGAACACGATCGATCATCATCCCGCGCCGATCAACAGCCGGGCGAGGGCGCCGACCCGA
>NZ_JAYWVC010000099.1:0-29450 GCF_036281785.1 Streptomyces chiangmaiensis
GTCCGAGCGATCACCAATGCGGATGGCGGAGGCGAGGATCACCCTCGGCGTTGTCGCCGCAAGGCAGGGCGACTTGGACCAGGCCGTGAACTACGGCGAGTGGGCCTTGAATGGCGACCGGCAGTCGCTGCCGTCCCTGCTCATGGTCAGCCGCGAGCTTGCAGCCATCGTCAACCGGGACTTCGCCGCCGAGCCGACAGGCCGTGAGTACCTCGGTCACCTGACCGCACTGAGCCGCACAAGCTAGAGCCTGTTACGGGTTTCTCTACCTCATCAAGCACCCGTCGTCGCTTCGCTCCTCCGGGCGGGCGCGGGCGGCCGGCGGCTCCCGCGCTCATGTCTCCGCCCCGCTCGGCACCGCCGGCCGCCCGCTCCCGCCCAAGAGGCAGGCACACAGTGCATGACGTCAGAACACGTCGTGGCTGGGGCGGTCGGCTCCACGACTTTAGCCAGCCACTTTGGCGCGAGCCTCGAAGATCATGGCCCCACATCGGGCACTAACGGGCAGGTCCACAAGCCTGCCCGATCCGCGGGCCAGCGTAAGGGGCCATGATCACTCGCGCCAAAGCAGCTCCCGGCCAAAGTCGCTACGCCGACCTAGCTGCTGACTGCCTCGTGTCAATTGCCTTCGGAAGACGGTGGGCCCAGCAGTCGTCCGGAACCAAGGCGAAAAGAGCAGGTCAATAGGGCTTAGTCGCCCGTGACCCAAAGCGTTGACGGCGTAACCCGCCGAAACGGGACGTCTCGCCAAAGGCTGACAGAGAGGGGATGGCCGAGCCCCGCCGGAACGCCGTCACCCGGATACTGGGTCTGGGGAAGCAGCGGCGACAGGCGCGGGCATACGCTTCAGGAAGGGGGTACGTGCAGGCGCGGCAGACTCCTGGGCCCCAGATCTTCGGCGACCGCTCGTACGTCCTCAACGCGTCCGCAGGAGGTACGCCATGGATCATGAGCCGTTGCCCTCCGCAGACCACGCTGAGGTCCGCATCGTCGCGGCAACGCCGGAGGTCGCTCGCCGCGTTGCACAAGTACTGCGTTGTTGTTTCGCCGCGACTGAGCAGCGCAGCTACTCAGCTGGCCGCGAAGGGGCGACCCGCCTCCACCTCACCATCGACACCTCTCATGCCGCGCAGCCCGCACAGTCCTGGCTGACGTCCAGCGAATCGTCCTTCGAGCACGATCCCAGAGACGAGGTCTGACCAGACGGTGAGAGCCGCACAGCCGCCCCCAATCATCGCCCGCATCGTCGACCAGAAGCCCTGGAGCGACAGCCATGACGACACTCCGTGAACGCAAGACCTACCGAAAAGCGGTTCTCCAATCTCTGTACGGGGCTGTCGAACGCAATCGCCCCGAGGTCAGTGGAGCGACACTCCGCGGCGAGCTCCACGTGTCCGACGAAGACCTCGCTGCGGCCTGCGCCTACCTTGTCGGCGAAGGTCTGATCACTGTCGACTGGACATCGCACGAAACCCCCGCCACCGTCTCGCTGACTCATGACGGCATCCGGTTCATGGAGGAGAAAGAAGAGTCGGGAGCCGCCACTCACGGTGACCAGATCCGCTGAGCTTCCGTAAGCCATGAAGAGCTTGGTGTTCCAGCCCCCAGCCACCTGACGATCGCCTCACCGTGGCACGCGTCATTGCCAGAGAGATCGTGGACGGCACGATTGCTCCAGCCGACGGAGCATGGTTGATCGGCTGGCGCTGTTGGGAGCCAGAGCCCGATCGCTCCGCTCCCCTGGCAGTATTCATGGGGCTTGCCAGCACGTGCGAAGACGACCCGGAGCACCGTGCGGAGTATGAGCGAGAGATCCGTCGTGAGGCACAAGGACTGAGCGCCACTGCCGACGACCACGGACGCTGAGGAGTTCACTGGGCGCCTCGCTTCTGCCGCCCGGGCCGTCTCTGGGCCGTGCGGGGGTGCTCAACGGCGACCAACGCTGACAACCATCGACAGCTAAGTCGCAGGTCGCAGCTTTGATCGATTATTCGGACGCAGGTCAGGAACCCGGCCCATCACTTCTTCGGCTACTGAGGACTCCGCGGGTCGGACAGCTGGACTGCCCCGTCCGGCTCCGGGCCGTCGCCGGTCGCAGGCGTGCAGCCCAATGTGCGATCAGCGGCGGTCCGTACGGGCACCGTCCCCGACCTTGCCGCTCTTGCGGTCCGGCCCGGGGTCGGATGGTCGGCCACTGCACTGTCTCCCGGTTAGCGCAACCTGCCGGTCAGTGCCCTGGTCGCGTACGCTTCGCACATGACCACGGTGCAGGAGCGCAGCCTTCCCTACGACGTCTTCTCCAAGGTGTGCCCGTCACGGGGCACGCTGGAGCATGTCACGGGCCGCTGGGGGGCACTCACGCTCGGTGCTCTGCACGAGGGCTCGTTCCGGTTCAATGAACTGCGTCGGCGGGTCGACGGCGTCAGCGAGAAGATGCTCTCCCAGACCCTCCATGCACTGGAGCGCGACGGGCTCGTGCACCGCGAGGCCCAGGCCACGAACCCGCCACGTGTGGACTACGAACTCACCCCGCTGGGCCACGAGGTCGCTGAGCGCCTGCTGGCCCTCATCCGCTCGCTGGAGGGGCACATGGACGAGGTGCTCCACGCCCGCCGCCGGTACGACGAGAAACGGGCCGGCTAGCCGTCCGCACTGTGCGACGTCCACGACGCCACGTCCATGCGCAGGGCGTCTACGGCAGGGCCCGCGGCGTTTGCTGGCACTTCGGGCAGAAGTAGCTGGACCGGTTCATCCACGGACGGCGGCGCATCGGCGTGGTGCAGCGCCGGCAGGGCTGTCCCTCGCGGCCGTAGGCGTCCAGCGACCGGTCGAAGTAGCCCGACTCTCCGTTGACGTTGACGTAGAGGCTGTCGAAGCTCGTGCCGCCCACGGCGAGCGCGGCGTTCATCACGTCCCGTACATGGCCGAGGAGTTCGGCGGTACGCGGCCGGGTGAAGTTCGCGGTGGGGCGCTCGTAGTGGATGCGGGTGCGCCAGAGGGCCTCGTCCGCGTAGATGTTGCCGACGCCGCTGATCAACGACTGGTCGAGCAGGGCCCGCTTGATGGTGGTGCGCTTGCGGCGCAGCGCCTGGTGGAAGGCATCGTCGTCGAAGAGCGGGTCGAGGGGGTCACGGGCGATGTGCGCGATGACGTCGGGAAGCCCGTCGGCGCCGATGTCGTGCAGCGAGAGACCGCCGAACGTCCGCTGGTCGACGAAGCGCAGTTCGGTGCCGAGGGCGTCGTCGAACCGGAGGCGGATGCGGAGGTGCTTCTCCTGCGCGGTCTCGTGCGGCCGGACGAGGAGCTGACCGCTCATGCCGAGGTGGGCCAGGATCGCCGTGTCGGTGGTCTCCACCGGGATCCAGAGGTATTTGCCGCGCCGGCTGGGCATGCCGAAGCGCTGCCCCTTCAGCCGGTGCGCGAAATCCTCGCCGCCCGCGGTGTGCCGCCGCACGGCGCGCGGATGCAGCACCTCGACGTCGGCGACGGTCCGGTGGGCCACCCAGCGCTCCAGGCCGCGCCGCACGACTTCGACCTCGGGCAGCTCGGGCACGGGGTTCCTCCGGAAGCGTGAACAGGGACGACGTCCGCAGCGTACCTCGCGATCAGGGGCCCACGGCGATCTCCTTCGAGCCGCCCCGGCGAGCGGTCACCCGGCTCGCCTGCCCGGGCCCGGAGAGCGGTGGACCCGCTGCGGGAAATACGTCACGGACCCCGCCCGGTGTACGCCGGGCGGGGTCCGTGACGATGAAGGATTCAGGCCGTGGCGGGATCGCCCGCCGGGGCCGAAGCGGTGCCGGTGCCCCCGTCGGGGGACCCCTTCGCCTCGGCCTCCGCCTTGGCGCGCTCGTCCGCAGCCGTGCGGATGGAGCGCCAGGCCGACTCCGCGGCTTGCTGCTCCGCCTCCTTCTTGCTGCGGCCGGTGCCGGTGCCGTACGAGACGCCTCCGACGCGGGCGGCAGCAGTAAAGGTCTTCTCGTGGTCCGGGCCGGTCTCCGTGACCAGGTACTCGGGCACGCCGAGCCCCTCGGTCGCGGTCAGCTCCTGGAGACTCGTCTTCCAGTCCAGGCCGGCACCGAGATTCGAGGACTTCTCGATCAGCGGGTCGAACAGGCGGTGCACCAGGTCCGCCGCCGAGTCCAGGCCCTGATCGAGATAGACAGCGCCGATCACCGCTTCGAGGGTGTCGGCAAGGATGGACGCCTTGTCCCGGCCGCCCGTGCCCTCCTCGCCCCGGCCGAGCCGGATGAAGGAGCCAAGGTCGAGCCCGCGGCCCACCTCCGCCAGCGCACGCGAGTTGACCACCGCGGCCCGCAGCTTGGCCAGCTGGCCCTCGGGCAGGTCGGGGTGGGTGCGGTACAGCGTGTCGGTGACGACGAGCCCGAGGACGGAGTCCCCGAGGAACTCCAGTCGCTCGTTCGTCGGCAGACCGCCGTTCTCGTACGCGTACGAACGATGGGTGAGGGCACGCACCAGAAGGGCGGACTCGACCTTGTAGCCGAGCCGCCCTTCCAGAAGCGTGTGGGACGAGGCTGTGTTCTCCGCCTTTTTCCTGGCGCTTGGATCCGCCGTGGCGTCAGACATCAGACCTCTCACCAGCCGCTCAGACCTCGAGGACCTGACGCTTGTTGTAGGTGCCGCACGACGGGCACGCGATGTGCTGCTGCTTGGGCTCGTGGCAGCGCTCGCACGCAACCAGGGTGGGGACCGCAGCCTTCCACTGCGACCGGCGGTGGCGCGTGTTGCTGCGCGACATCTTCCGCTTCGGAACAGCCACGGCTACTTCTCCTGCTTCTCGTCGACGCCCGCTTCGGCGCCGCTCATCTCGTCCTTCTCGCCGTCCGTCATGGTGTCGGCGAGTCCCTGCAGTGCCGCCCAACGAATGTCGACGGCGTCGTGGTGGTGGTCCGGGTCGTCCGCGAGCCGCGCTCCGCACTCGGAGCACAGGCCCAGGCAGTCTTCCCGGCACACCGGCTGCATCGGCAGTGCGAGCACCACCGCATCGCGCAGCAGAGGTTCGAGGTCGAAGAGTCCGTCCTCGAGGAAGAACCTGTCCTCGTCGTCCTCGGCGTCGTCGCCCGGTTCCGCGATCACACGGCCCCGGTCGTCGGCGTCAGGGTACGAGAACAGTTCCTGGAAGTCCGCTTCGAGCTCCAGCTCCAGCGGCTCCAGACACCTTACGCACTCCCCCTCGGCCGATGCACGGGCGGTGCCTGTGACGAGCACCCCTTCCATGACCGACTCGAGTCGGAGTTCGAGCTCCACCGGGGCGCCTTCCGGCACTCCGACGACCCCTTGGATACCGAAGTCCTTCGGTGCCTCGACCGTGCGGGTCAGGCGCTGCAACGCACCAGGACGCCGCCCCAGCTCGTGTGTGTCGAACACGAGGGGCTTGCGGTGGTCGAGACGGGCGTTCAGGGCCGTTCCTGCTTTCGGTCTTCAGGCTCCGAGGGGATGCCGCTCCGTCGGGTTCCGGGCAGCATTGATCGCGGACAGTACGCGCGCGACCGAAGAGCCAGGATACTGGACCTTTCGCTCACGGCCCAATCCGGTGTTCGGAGCACCCCCGGGGCCCGCCCACCGGGGACGCTCAGTGACCGCCGTGCCCCTGTTCGTAGGCACGCAGCTGCTCGGCGCTGATCATGCTGGTGTCGAAGAGGCTGGTCTCGTCGAGGGCGTTGGGCTGGGCGTACTCCTGCCCGCCCTGCTGCTGGCCGTACATGGCCTGCTGGTCGTACCCCTGCATCTGCTGCTGGTAGGCGGCGTAAGGATCGGCCTGCTGGTAGCCGTAGGCGTCCTGCTGGACGTAAGTCTGCTGGTATCCGTACTGATCGGTCTGCTGGTAACCGTACGGGTCCTGCTGCTGGGCGTAGGCCGGCTCGGCCTGCTGGGCGGGGCTCGCGGGAGCCTGGGCGGGGACCTCCGGGGCCTGGGCCGGTGCGTCGGCCAGGGCCGCGAGATCGGCCAGGTAGTCGGCGTCGCTGGAGTGCTGGACGGTCGTGGTGTCGTCGGCGAGTGCGCCGAGGTCGTCGGTGGCGATCCTGCCCTGCAGCTTCTGGCGGCCCTTGCCGACGGCATCCAGGGTCTTGGCGAGGACGGCCTCGAAGGCGCCGAGCTTGGCGTCCACGTACGCGTCGGCGTCACGGCGCAGGGTCTCGGGGTCGTGGCTGCGCTCGGGGGCGTCCTCGTCCTCGTAGCCCTGCTCGTCGAGCCCGGGACCGGTGCCGAGGAGCTTCTCGCGTCCCCGGCCGACCGAACCGAGCGTCTTGGTCAGGACGACCTCGAAGTTGGCGAGCTTGGAGTCGACGTAGTCGTCGGCCTCGGCACGGACCTCCTCGGCCTCCTGGCGGGCCTCGGTGAGGATGCGGTCGGCCTCGTTCTGGGAGCGACGGGCGACCTCGGTGTCGGAGATCAGTGAGCCGCGCTCGGCGTGCGCGCTCTCGATGATCCGCTCGGCCTCCTGCCGCGCCCTCTCGACCATGAACTCGCGGTCGCCGATCAGTTCCTGGGCCTCGGCCAGGGAGCCGGGCAGCGCCGCGCGTACCTCCTCGAGCATCGAGAGCAGCTCGGCGCGGTTGACCACGCACGAGGCCGACATGGGCATCGACCGGGCGCTGGAGACCACCGCGACGATCTCGTCGAGCTTCTTCTGCACGTCCACCGTGTGCTCGCCACTCTCTACAGCTGTGATGAAGACGGACGGATCGACTCTACGACCACTGCTGCCCTGCCCGACACCGAGTGACGGACTGTCAGGCCCCGGGGGATGCCCCGTGGACGCTCTCAGTCCTTCCTGAGGCGCTTGTCCAGGGCCTCCAGGACGGCCGGGGGGACCAGGTGCGAGACGTCCCCGCCCCAGGCCGCGACCTCCTTGACCAGCGAGGAGGACAGGAAGCTGTAGGTGGGGTTGGTGGGGACGAAGAGGGTCTCCACACCTGACAGGCCGTTGTTCATCTGGGCCATCTGCAGCTCGTAGTCGAAGTCGCTGACGGCGCGCAGCCCCTTGACGATGGCGGGGATGTCACGCTGCTTGCAGAAGTCGACGAGGAGGCCGTGGTGGGACTCCACGACGACGTTCTCGTACTCGGCGGTGACCTGGCGGATCAGCTCGATCCGCTCCTCGATGCCGAAGAGGCCCATCTTCGACTGGTTCACCATCACCGCGACGTAGACCTCGTCGTACAGCCTGGAGGCGCGGGCAATGATGTCGAGATGTCCGTTGGTGATCGGGTCGAACGACCCGGGACAGACGGCGCGGCGCACTTGTGATCCCTCGCTCTCCGGTCCGGTCATCGTGCGTCTTCGCACGTAGAGGCGGCGCGACCGTACCAAAACGTGCCCTCGCCGTAGCGACGGGCCCGGATCGCGTCGAAGCCGTCCGGCCACCGGAATTCTCCGCCTCTGGTGCTGCGCTCCACGGTGACGACGGCATCGGCCGCGAGCCAGCCCCCGGTGCGGAGTGTGAGCAGAATCTCGCGAAGATCGTCGTCGGAGACCGCGTACGGCGGGTCGAGGAAGACGATGTCGTAAGGCTGTGCCGGCGCCGGGCTGTGGATGATCTGTTCTGCTTTGCCCGCCTTGACGTCGGCTCCCGGGAGTCCGAGCGCCCGCACGTTCTCACGGACGGTGCGCACGGCCCGGGCATCGGCCTCGACGAGGAGGGTGTGGCCCGCCCCGCGGGACAGCGCCTCCAGACCGACGGCGCCCGACCCGGCGTACAGGTCGAGGACGCGCTCGCCGTCCAGCGGCCCGCCGAGGAGGGACTGCCAGGTCGAGAAGAGTCCCTCGCGCGCCCGGTCGGACGTGGGACGGGTGCCGTTCCCGGGCGGGACGGCCAGACGGCGTCCGCCGGCCCGGCCGGCGATCACGCGGGTCATCTCTTCGGTCCTTGTCGGTGTGAGGGTGTGCCACGGGCGGCTGTGCCCCTCCAGTCTCGCAGCCCGAGGCCCGTCACCGCTCGGTCACCCCTTGTCCAGATACTGCTCCCGCTCCTCGTCGAGCAGGGCGTCCAGGGCCGTGCGCAGGCCGGGCAGGTGGTCCAGTTCCGGATCGGCGGCGACCACCGCGGTGGCCTCCTCGCGGGCCTCGGCGATGATCTCCTCGTCGTCGATGACGGCGAGCACGCGCAGCGAGGAGCGGGCGCCCGACTGGGCCTGGCCGAGAACGTCACCCTCACGGCGCTGTTCGAGGTCGATGCGGGAGAGCTCGAAGCCGTCGAGGGTGGAGGCCACGGCGTTCAGCCGCTGACGTGCCGCGCTCGCCTCCGGCATGTCGGTGACCAGAAGGCAGAGACCGGGCGCCGAGCCACGCCCGACCCGGCCGCGCAACTGGTGGAGTTGCGAGACGCCGAAGCGGTCGGCATCCATGATCACCATCGCGGTGGCGTTCGGGACATTGACGCCGACCTCGATGACCGTCGTCGCCACCAGGACGTCGGTCCCGCCGGCGGCGAACCGGCGCATCACCGCATCCTTGTCGTCGGGCGGCATCCGGCCGTGCAGCACCTCGACCCGCAGGCCCTGGAGGGGCCCCTTGGCGAGCTGATCGGCCACGTCGAGGACGGCGAGCGGGGGGCGCTTCTCCGCCTCGTCCTCCGGCGACTTCCTCGCCTTCTTCATGTCGTCCTCGTCGTCCCCGATCCGGGGGCAGACCACATAGGCCTGGTGACCGTTCGCGACCTCCTCCCGCACGCGTTCCCAGGCACGCGCCAGGAAGTGCGGCTTGTCGGCCGACGGCACCACATGGCTGGCGATCGGGGAGCGTCCGGCCGGAAGCTGATCGAGGACGGAGGTCTCCAGATCGCCGAATACGGTCATGGCGACGGTCCGAGGAATGGGCGTGGCCGTCATCACCAGCAGGTGCGGCGGCTGTTTGCCCTTGCCGCGGAGTGCGTCCCGCTGCTCGACGCCGAACCGGTGCTGTTCGTCCACCACGACCAGCCCCAGGTCGTGGAACTGCACCTTGTCCTCGATCAGCGCATGGGTGCCGATCACGATCCCGGCCTCCCCGGTGACGAGGTCGAGCAGCGCCTGCCGCCGCGCGGCCGCCCCCATGGAGCCCGTCAGCAGCACGACCTTGGTGGCCTGCTCGGCCCCGCCCAGCATCCCGCCCTCGGCCAACTCCCCCATCATCTCGACGATCGACCGGTGGTGCTGCTGGGCGAGCACCTCGGTGGGCGCCAGCATGGCGGCCTGCCCGCCCGCGTCGACGACGGCGAGCATGGCGCGCAGCGCCACCAGGGTCTTGCCCGAACCGACCTCTCCCTGGAGCAGCCGGTGCATCGGGTGTTCGGTCGCCAGGTCGTGGAAGATCTCCCTCGAGACCTTCCGCTGGCCCTCGGTGAGCGTGAAGGGGAGGTCGGCGTCGAAGGCCGCCAGCAGGCCGTCGGGCGCTGGGACTCGGGCCACCGCGGGGAGTTGTGCGTCCGCGCGGCGGCGGCGGGCCAGGGCGACTTGGAGGACGAACGCCTCGTCCCACTTCAGGCGGTTGCGGGCGTCGGCGATGTCCCCCTTGGTGTGCGGGCGATGGATCTTGAGGAGGGCTTCGGGCAGGGAGACCAGGGCCCGGCCCTCGCGGAGGGGGGCCGGCAGCGGGTCGAGCGCCTCCTGGGCGCTCGGCAGCACCGTCTGGATCGACTTGGCGATCTTCCAGGACTCCAGCTTGGCCGTGGCCGGGTAGATCGGGATCAGCGCGCCCGCCCAGCTGTCCACCGTCTCGGAGACATCCTCGCCGCGGAGCAACTCGTAGGCCGGATGGGCCAGTTGCAGTCGACGGTTGAAGACCGAGACCTTGCCCGCGAACAGTGCGCGGGTCCCCGGCAGGAGTTCCTTGTGGGGCTTGTGCACGCCGTTGCCGAAGAAGACAAGTTGGAGGCGGCCGCTGCCGTCGGTGATCGTCACCTCCAGGCGCTGGCCCTTGCCGCGGGGGGCCTTGGCCGAGGCGAAGGTGTGCAGGCGGGCGTCGGCGACCTGAGCGACCACCGTGACGTGCTCGTCCATGGGGAGGTCGGCGAGGTGGGTGAGCTGACCGCGCTCCTCGTACCTGCGCGGGTAGTGGTGGAGCAGGTCTCCGACGGTGTGCAGGCCGAGGTGCTCGGCCATCACCTTCGCGGTGGCGGGGCCGAGCACCTTCTTCAGCGGTTCTTCCAGTGCGGGCACGAGATCCATTGCACACCACGGCACCGACAACCCCGTATAGGTCTCGCAAATCCGCTGGTCAGCGGGGTGGCTTGCGGCCTAGGATGACCCATCTCCGGCTCGCCCCGCGGTCACCGCCCCACCGGGACCGCCCGACCCCGCGCCGTCGACCATCCCCCACCCACGGCGCCGTGACGATGGACTCCCAGACCTCACAGTCATCCCAAGCACCTCAGTCACCTCACACACCTCATACGTTCCAGGTCGACCTGCGCGGTCTGGTGGACCTGCTCTCCCATCACCTCTACTCGAGCCCCAAGGTCTATCTGCGCGAGTTGCTGCAGAACGCCGTGGACGCCATCACCGCCCGCCGCGCCGAGCAGCCGGACGCGCCTGCCAGGGTCCGGCTGTACGCGGAAGGCGCCGGCCTGCGCGTCGAGGACTCGGGCGTCGGGCTCACGGAGTCGGACGTGCACGGTCTCCTCGCCACCATCGGACGCAGCTCGAAGCGGGCCGACGGCATCCAGGAGGCCCGCTCCGACTTCCTGGGGCAGTTCGGCATCGGGTTGCTGGCGTGCTTCGTCGTCGCCGAACGCATCCGGGTGGTCAGCCGCAGTGCCCGTACGCCGGATGCCGCGCCCGTGGAGTGGACGGCCACCGACGACGGGTCCTATGTCGTGCGGACCCTGCCCGACGAGGCCCGGCGCGAGCCCGGCACCACGGTGTACCTGGAAGCGCGTCCCGGCGCCGCCGACTGGCTCTCCCCGGACCGGGTGCGCACCCTGGCCCGGGACTTCGGTTCGCTGCTGCCGTACGACGTCCGCGTCGGCGACGAGGCGATCGCGGACCTGCCCGCGCCGTGGGACCGCGCCTACCCCTCCCCGGCCACCCGGAGGGTGGCCCTGGCACGCCACTGTCACGACCTGTTCGGATTCACTCCGCTGGACTCGATCGACCTGGACGTGCCGCTCGCCGGGATCCGCGGCGTGGCGTACGTCCTGCCGACCGCGGTCAGCCCCGCCCAGCGGGCGAGCCATCGCGTGCACCTGAAGGGCATGCTGCTCACCGAGCGGGCCGAACAGCTGCTGCCCGACTGGGCGTTCTTCGTCCGCTGTGTGCTCGACACGGACAGTCTGCGGCCCACGGCGTCACGCGAGTCGCTGTACGAGGACGAGACACTGGCGGGGGTGCGCGAGGCACTCGGGGAACGCATCCGGTCCTGGCTGACGAGGCTCGCGGCCGGTGACCCGGAACGTCTCGCGGCCTTCCTCTCCGTGCACTACCTGGGCGTGAAGTCGCTCGCACGGCACGACAAGGAGATGCTGCGCACGATGCTGCCGTGGCTCCCCTTCGAGACGACGGACGGACGGCTGTCCCTGGAGGAGTTCGCACAACGGCATCCGGTCGTGCACTTCACACGGAGCGTCGAGGAGTACCGACAGGTCGCCCCGATCGCCTCCGCGCAGGGCATCGGCGTGGTCAACGGCGGCTACACGTACGACAGCGAGCTGGTGGAAGCGCTGCCGTCGGTGCGCCCGGGGACGGTGGTCGCGGAGCTGGACGCGGACACCGTGACCGCCCACCTGGACGCGGTGGACCCGTCCGAGGAACTCGCGCTGTCGTCGTTCCTCGCGGCCGCGCGCGCCAGGCTCGACCCGCTGGGCTGCGACGTCGTGCTCCGCGCTTTCCACCCCCTCTCGGTGCCCGCGCTGCACCTGGACGACCGGGCGGCCCGGCACGAGCAGGCCCGAGCGGACGCCGAGGAGCAGGCCGACGACCTGTGGTCGGGCATCCTGGGATCGCTGCGGGGCAGCGCGCCACGGGCCCGGCTGGTCCTCAACCATCTCAACCCGCTGATCCGCAGGATCGGGTCCCTTCAGGACCCGGAACTGATCGGCACCGCCACCGAGTCCCTCTACGGGCAGGCCCTGCTGATGGCGCAGCGCCCTCTGCGGCCCACCGACTCCGCGCTGCTCAACCGCGCCTTCATCGGCCTCCTCGAATGGGCCACCCACACCAACTCCACGGAGGACGGCCCCCGATGAGCCAGGTCATGGATTTCGACTCGCTGCGCCGGGCGATGGCGGACAACTACGAGCAGCCGGAGGGCCCGGCGCGCAACGCGCGCGCCGAGCAACTGCTCGTGGAGGCGGAGAAGCTGAACATCCCGCTGGCCGTGATCGAGGCGCTCGGGCACCAGCTGAAGGTCTACAACTACAGCTCCGAGAAGGACAAGATGTTCGTCCCCTTCGCGCGTCTGCTGCGCATGTGGGACGAGCGCCCGGAGGACTTCGACGCGTACGAGACCCATACGCTGCACTGGGTCTTCAAGTGGATGTCGGCGGGCATGCTGGGCCAGCCGCACATCCCGCTCGCCTCCATGGAGAAGTGGCTCGGCGAGATGGAGCACCGCTACCGGCTGGCCGGGCACTCCGAGCGCGCCGTGCGCAGCGCGGAGTTCAACATCGCCGCGCACGTCGGGGACCTGGAGCGCGCCGATCGGGCGTATGCGGCCTGGCTGGCCGCCGACCGTGACGACATGGCCGACTGCCAGGCGTGCGAACTGCACGACCAGGGGTGGTGGCAGGCCCACAAGCGCGACGACGAGCAGGCGCTCCATCTGTGGCGGCCGGTCCTGGAGGGCGAGCACGTCTGCGCCCACGAGCCGCACGCCGTGCTGGCCTCCTCCCTGCTTCCGCTGCTGCGGCTGGGCCGCCTGGACGAAGCCCGGGCGCACCACCTGCGCGGCTTCCGGCTCGTGCGGGCCATGGAGAGCATGCGCAGCGCGTACGCGGACCATGTGGAGTTCTGCGCGCTGAGCGGCAACGAGGCCCGCGGCCTTGAACTCCTCGCCGAGCGGCCGGCGTACTTCACGGGCTCCGGGGAACCGCGCAGCAAGCTGGACTTCCTGGCCGTGACGGCCCTGCTGATGGACCGGCTGGTCGAGCGGGGGTTCGCCGACCAGGCGGTGCCGGGCCCGGCGGGCCGGGAGTGGACCGCGAGGGAACTCGCCGTCCACGCGCGTGAGGAGGCGCTGGCGTTCGCCGCCCGCTTCGACGCACGCAACGGGACGTCGTACGTCAGCGAGGGCACCCGGGAGCGGATGGACCGGCGCCCGCTGGTGGAGCGGCTGCCGCTGGGAGTGCGCACGGCCCGTCCGGCGCCCGTGCCGACCCCGCCGCCGGCCGCCCCGGCCCAGGAGCGGGATCTTCCGGATCTGCTCGCCGAGGCCCGGCGGCTGTCGCGGGCCCTCCACCCTGGCTCCCTGGACGCATGGGCGGCGGTGGCGCGCGCTGCGGAGGGCCGGGAGCTGGACGTCCGGGACCGCGCGGACCTCGTCGACCACGAGGCGATGAGCCGGGGTCCGGAAGGCGTCGAGTTGTTCGAGCGGGCGGCCGAGCTGTACGCCGAGGCGGGCGACCCGGGTGAGGCGCTGGCGGCACGCGCGCGCGGAGCGTTCGTCCGCGCCTTGACGGGTCAGGCCGTCGAGGCGCTGGAGACGGTCACCGGACTGCGTGAGCAGGCGCTCGCCCTCTTCGAGGCGGACCGCACGGGCGTACGGCAGACGGCGTCCGTGCTCGTGGGGCGCGCCCGCATCCTGACGCACCGGTTGCGCGAGGGCGAGGCATCCGCGGCGGCCGCGGAGGAGGCCGCGCGCGAGCTGCTGGCGTTCGCCGGGCCGCACACCGCGGAAGTGCGCCTTGCGTACCGGGCCGCCGAGGCGAAGGCCCTGCTCGGAGAGCTGGCGGTGCACGCCGGTGACGTCGAGGGCGGTGCCCGGCTGCTGGCGCAGGCGGCAGAGGAGTACGTGGCGGCGGGCCTGCCCTGGTTCGCGGTGGAGCACGAGGTGCGGCTGTCCCGGATCTCCCGGCAGCTCGGCGACGCGGAGACGGCGCAGGACGCGGCCGGCGCGGCGCTGGAGCACGGGCGGGACCATCTGGAGCCCGCCGTGCAGGCCCAGCTGCGCCTGGAGCTGGCGGAGGCGCTCGGAGCGTCCGGCGCTTTCGCGCAGGCCGCCGAGCATGCCCTCGAGGCGGCGCACTGGGCGGACGAGGCGGGTGAGGCCACGACGCTGGGCGCATGGGCGCGGCACCAGCTGGGCGGTTTCCTGCTCCGCGAGGGGCGTTTCGCGGAGGCGGCCGAGGTGCTGGAGTCGGCACTGCCGGATCTGACCGCCGAGACACACGGCGACGGGGCCATCGTGCAGACGCAGTGGTGGCTCGGCGACTGTCTCACCGAGTTGGGCGAGCACCGTGCGGCGGCCGAGCAGTGGTTGCGGGCCGCGGAGCTCGCCCGGCACTGGCCGGAGCAGCGCGACCACGCGATGCTGGCCCACCTGGCCGCCGAGGCGCTCGGGCGCGCCGAGCTGCCCGCGGAGGCGGACCGGGCCTACGCCCGCGCCGTCGACCTGTGGCGCGAGCTGGGCAACACGCATGGTCTGGTGCGCGGCCTGCGCGCCCGCGCATGGCTCGCCGCCGACGAGGACGCGGGCCTGGGCGCGGCCCGGGAGCTGATGGCGGAGGCGGCGCGGGAGTGCGCCTCGGCGGCGGCCGCCGCCGAGGACACCGAGGCGCGTGACCGCCTGACCGGCGAGCTCGGCCATTCGCAGCGTCAGTTCGGCGAAGTGATCGCCCGGTCGGTCGGTGACGGCGCCGACGAGGAGGCGGTGCGCACGGCGTTCACGGAAGCCCTGACACACATCACGGAGGCGATCGCGGCCTTCGCCTCCCTGGGCGCGGACGCCCTCGACGCCCGTACCGGCGCGGAGTTGGCCGCGGGCCGGCTTGAGGCCGACCTCGGCCGCCCGGACGCGGCGTCGGCACGCGCGCGTGCCGTGCTGTCGGCGTACGAGAACGCCGACGGCGACGAGACGGCCCGGGCGCGGCGTGCGGAGGCCGAGCGGATGCTCGAGCTGATGCAGGCGAACCGGCAGCGATGAAGTGCGCAGGGCGCCCGCCGCCGGGGCGGGCACCCTGCGGCATCCCGGGCGCTTGGGCCCTGCGAAGGCGACGAGGTCGGCGCTACTCCACGCCGATCAGCAGCAGCGATCCCTGGCGGCCGCCCTGGTACACCACCGTGTCGACCGCCAGGTACGACTCGCGCACCCGGGACTCCAGATGCGCCGCGATCAACTCCGGGGCCTCGTCGCCCAGGACCAGGGTGACCAGCTCGCCGCCGGCCGCGAGCATGCGGTCGAGGACCGTCTCCGCCGCGGCCGTGACGTCCGAGCCGATGACCGCGACGTCCCCGTCGATCAGGCCGAGGACGTCGCCGGCCTGGCAGATGCCGGCCGTCGTCCAGGACTGCCGTTCCGCCACGGCGACCTCGGCGTACCTGGTCGCCCCCGCCGCCGACGTCATCGCGACGACGTCCTCGTCGAAACGCCGCTCCGGCTCGTGCACAGCGACCGCCGCGATGCCCTGCACCGCGGACCTGGTCGGGATCAGCGCCACGCGGACCCCCTCGGTGCGCGCCTGCTCGGCCGCGGCGGCCGCGGTGTGGCGCAGATCCGCGTCGTTCGGCAGCAGCACCACCTCGCGTGCGTGCGCCCGCCGTATCCCCTCCACCAGTTCCCCGCTCGCGAGCGGCTCCCCGGCCCGGGCGAGCACAGTGGTCGCCCCGGCCTCCCGGTACAGCGCGGCCAGGCCCTCGCCCGGCACGACGGCCACCACCGCGCGCTGGACGCGCTCGCGCGGCGGCCGTCCGGTTCGCGCGGTGTGCACGTCCCCGGCCGCGAAGTGCGTGATCCTGATCCGGTGCGGGCGCCCGGCCTCGATCCCCGCCTCGACGGCGGCGCCCGCGTCGTCCACGTGCACGTGCACGTTCCACAACCCGTCCCCGCCGACCACGACGAGGGAGTTCCCCAGGGCGTCGAGCCGCTGCCGCAGCCGTGCCACGGCCGCGTCGTCGGCCTCCAGAAGGTAGATCACCTCGTAGGCGGGCCCGCCCTGTGCGTCGGGGACGTCGGCGCAGTTCTCGGGAACGGCCCGCGTGCCGTCGTCCACGCGCTGGTGGACGAGGCGGCCCGATCCCTCCGGGATCCGCGGCGCCTCTCCCGTGAACGTCTCGACCAGGGCCGCGAGCACCGTCACGAGCCCCCGGCCACCCGCGTCGACCACACCGGCGCGCTCCAGGACCGCGAGCTGCCCGGGCGTCGCCGCGAGGGCCGTCCGCGCCCCCTCGTACGCCGCCCGTGCGACCCCGCCGCAGTCGTCCTCGACCCCGGTGACCGCGTCCGCGGCGGCCGTGGCGACACTCAGGACCGTGCCCTCCACGGGATGTGCGACGGCATCCCGCGCCGAGTCGGCCGCCCGTCGCAGCGCGAGCCGCAGCCCCTGCTCGTCGGTGTGAGCGGTCTCACCGTCGGCCGCGAGCACCTGTGCCATGCCCCGCAGCAGCTGCGCCAGGATCGTCCCCGAGTTCCCGCGGGCCCCGATGAGCGCGCCGTGCGCCATGGCCCGCACGGCGTCGGCGAGCGTCGGGCGCTGCGCGCCGCCCGCCTCGTACCCGGCGAAGACGGCCTCGACGGCGGCGGCGGCAGACTCCACGGTCAGATAGAGGTTCGTGCCGGTGTCCCCGTCGGCCACGGGATAGACGTTGATCGCGTCGATCTCCTCACGCGCCCGCCCCAGCGCCTGGAGCGCGAGACCGCACCAGGTGCGCACCGCGAGAGCATCCAATGGCTGCGGCACCTGCGCCACCTGCGCCTCCTTGACCTGCTGGACGTGGGAGGCAGCGTAGACCCAGAGGGGTCACGGGCCGGAAGAGGGCCGGACGGGCGCCCGGCACGAGACATCGCGGCCCCGGGGCAGGCGGTCCGGAGCCGGGGCGTGTCCCGGGACGGGCATGGTAGTTTCGTTGTACGGGCGCAGCCGTTGTATGCTGCTCCGGTTGCCCGATCCAATCGGGCCTTCCCCTGGCAGAGCCACTCAGATCGTACGATCTCGATCCCGGCATGCCGGGATCAACCGTAAGTGCATCTGAAGTCTTTGGAGTGACCCGTGGCTGCCAACTGCGACGTCTGCGGCAAGGGGCCGGGCTTCGGCAACAACATCTCGCACTCGCACCGCCGTACGCCCCGTCGCTGGAACCCGAACATCCAGCGTGTGCGTACCGTGGTGGGCGGGACGCCGAAGCGCGTGAACGCTTGCACCTCGTGCATCAAGGCCGGCAAGGTCTCGCGCTGACGCCAGTTAAGCGCGCGGCCACCGCTGGTTCGCTGCACTGAGCCGGTCCACGAGCGTGGACCGGCTTTTTGCTGTGCCCACGCGGTCACGGCCTGTCAGAATCCGGCGCATGCGCTTGGGCATCCTCGGTTCCCCCTCACCGACGGCTCTCGCATCCCGTACACCGTCCTGACCGCGCTGGGCGTGCGCGAGGGCTTCCGGGGGCGCGCCGGAGACGCCGTGGAACGGCTCCTCGCCGTGCCGGCGGAGCGTAGGCCGCTGCCGGTGCTCGACAACTGCGAGCATCTCGGCGGGCGTCGGCCTCCCGGGATGCCGACATCCGCCGGGCGACCCCGCGCTCCCACGGGCACAATGCGCTCGGGCGCCCTACGACTCGATGCCCCCGAAGTGGTCCCAGCCCCCCTTGCTGGTCCACGGCGCCCCGTCGACGGTCACCTGGGGCAGGGCCGACGGGTTGAGCACCTCGCCGATCACCTTCCAGCGCGCCGGCAGCTTCACGTCCCGCGGGAAGGTCGCCACGATCGCGTGGTCCTCGCCGCCGGTGAGCACCCACTGGATGGGGTCGACGCCCACGGCCTGCCCGATGTCATTCATCTGGGAGGGGATGTCGATGGCGCCCGAGCGGATGTCGATCCGCACCTTGCTCGCCTCCGCGATGTGCCCGAGGTCGGCGATCAGTCCGTCGCTGACGTCGCACATCGCGGTCGCGCCGAGCCCCGCTGCGGCCGGACCCGCGTGGTACGGCGGTTCCGGGCGCCGGTGCGCCTCGACGAACGCGCGCGGTGAGCGGAAACCGCGCGAGAGCACCGCGTGTCCGGCCGCGGACCAGCCCAGCCAGCCGGTGACGGCGACCACGTCGCCGGGCTGGGCGCCCGCCCGGATCACCGGCTCGTGGTTGCGCAGGTCGCCGAGCGCAGTGATCGAGATCATGATCGTGTCCCCGCGGACGACATCGCCGCCCACCACGGCCGCACCCGCCACCTGGCACTCGTCGCGCAGGCCGTCCATCAGTTCGGTGGGCCAGGTGACGGGGAGGTCGGCGGGGACGACGAGACCGAGCAGCAGCGCGGTCGGCACGGCGCCCATCGCGGCGATGTCCGCGAGGTTCTGTGCGGCCGCCTTGCGACCGACGTCGTACGCGGTGGACCAGTCGCGGCGGAAGTGCCGTCCCTCCAGGAGGATGTCGGTGCTCGCCACCACCCTGCGATCGGGCGCGGCGACCACCGCGGCGTCGTCGCCGGGGCCGATCCGCACCGCCGGGGTGGTGGTGAGCCGGGAGGTGAGCTCCCTGATGAGCCCGAACTCGCCGAGCTCGCCCACGGTGCCCTTCATCGTCGTACGTCCCCTTCTGTTCCCTGCCGCGCCCGGTCGCGAGCCTGCGTCGACCTCGGTACGGTCGAGTCGACCGTCAACTTGTGTCGCCGGTGTTCCCCGGCGCTCACGCCACAGCCCCCGCGGGTCTCCCCGCGGCGAGCGGCGACGCGATACCGTGGCGTCCCTTCTCCCCACATGATCCTCGTGGCCGCCCTGGAGGTTCCGTGGTACAGGCGTACATCCTGATCCAGACGGAGGTCGGCAAAGCGTCGACCGTCGCCGAGACGATCAGCAAGATCCCTGGGGTCATCCAGGCCGAGGACGTGACGGGTCCTTATGACGTCATCGTGCGCGCCCAGGCCGACACCGTCGACGAACTCGGCCGCATGGTGGTCGCGAAAGTTCAACAAGTGGACGGCATCACCCGCACTCTGACCTGCCCGGTGGTGCACCTGTAGCCCCCGTCTACGCTTGGCCGGTGCGCTTCTTCTTCCGTCACCGGCTCCTAGGTCTGCCCGCCCTCGCCCTGCTGATCGCGACGGCGGGCTGTTCCTCGAGCGACGACACTCCCTCGGCCGCGGTTCCCAGTCCGGACACGAAGGTCACGAAGCTGTGCCGGAACCTGGTCAAGATGCTGCCGCGGGAGGTGGACGGCCTCGACCGGAACGATCCCGAGCCCCGGTCCGCGCTGACGGCGGGTTGGGGAAGCCCGGCGATCATACTGCGCTGCGGGGTGGCAAGGCCTGCGGAGATGGACGACCCGGAGGCGGACGGTGTGGAGGCGAACGGGGTCGGCTGGCTCCTGGAGCAGCGGGACGACGGCTCGTTCCGCTTCACCACGACGCTGCGCACGGCGTACGTCGAGGTGAGCCTGCCCAAGGCACACACCGGCGACGGCGTGGCGCCGCTCGTCGATCTGGCGCCTGCCGTCAAGGAGGCGATCCCCCAGGGGATCGCCTCCTGAGCGCCGCCCGGATTGGCTAGCGCAGGCCGGTCGAACGACGCAGGGCCGCCTGGATCAGGCGGTCCACCAGCTCGGCGTAGCTGATCCCGCTCGCCTGCCACATCTGCGGATACATGGAGATCGGCGTGAAACCGGGCATCGTGTTGATCTCGTTGATCACGAACTCCCCGTCCTCGGCGAGGAAGAAGTCCGCGCGCACCAGGCCTTCGCAGGAGGCCGCCTCGAACGCGTCCACCGCGAGACGCCGGACCTCGGCGGTCTGCTCGTCGGTCAGCGGGGCGGGGACGATGCCGGGCGTCGAGTCGATGTACTTCGCCTCGAAGTCGTAGTAGGCGTGCGCGTCCGGCGGCGGGATCTCGGCCGGCACCGAAGCACGCGGCCCGTTCTCGAACTCCAGGACGCCGCACTCGATCTCGCGGCCGCGCACGGCCGCCTCCACGAGGATCTTCGGGTCGTGCCGCTGGGCTTCGGCGATCGCCTCGTCCAGTCCCCCGATGTCGTCGACCTTGGTGATGCCGATCGACGAGCCCGCGCGCGCGGGCTTCACGAACAGCGGCCAGCCGTGTTCCCCTGCGAAGTCGATGATCTTCTTGCGGGCGGCCGACGCGTCGCGCTCCCACTCGCGCGGCCGGATCACCACGTACGGGCCGACCTTGAGCCCGAAGGAGGTGAACACCCGCTTCATGTACTCCTTGTCCTGGCCGACGGCCGAGGCGAGCACGCCCGAACCCACGTACGGCACACCGGACAGCTCCAGGAGGCCCTGGAGGGTGCCGTCCTCGCCGTACGGGCCGTGCAGCACCGGAAAGACGACGTCGATCTCGCCCAGCGCCTTCGGCACCGAACCGGGCTCGCTGTAGACGACTTCGCGGCTCGCGGGGTCGACGGGCAGCACCACAGCGCCGTCGTGGGACTCGGCGAGCTCCTCGACGGTGGGCGTACGGCGGTCGGTGATCGCCATGCGCTCGGGTTCGTCGGCCGTGAGCGCCCAACGGCCGTCCCGGGTGATGCCGATCGGCAGGACGTCGTACTTCGTCCGGTCGATGGCGCGCAGCACGGCGCCGGCGGTGACCATGGAGATCCCGTGTTCGGAGCTGCGGCCACCGAAGACGACGGCGACGCGCGGCTTGCGAGGCGGCTGCTCAGGGCTCTGGGGGAGGTTCTCGGTGCTCATATCGCGATGAGAGTACCCGTAGGCAGTGCCCTGAGGCAGCGTCCGACAAGCGCCGTCGCTCAGCGTCGTTCCGGCTTCGCGCTGCGCGACATCAGCTCTTTGAGCGCGACCACCGGCGGCTTGCCCTCGTGGACGATGCCGACGACCGTCTCCGTGATCGGCATGTCGACGCCGTGCCGACGGGCCAGATCCAGCACGGACTCACAGGACTTGACGCCCTCGGCGGTCTGCTTGGTGACCGCGATGGTCTCCTCCAGCGTCATGCCCTTGCCGAGGTTGGTCCCGAAGGTGTGGTTGCGTGACAGCGGCGAGGAGCAGGTGGCCACCAGGTCGCCCAGACCCGCAAGTCCCGAGAAGGTCAGCGGGTCGGCGCCCATCACCAGGCCGAGCCGTGTGGTCTCCGCGAGCCCGCGCGTGATGAGCGAGCCCTTGGCGTTGTCGCCGAGGCCCATGCCGTCCGCGATGCCGACCGCCAGCCCGATGACGTTCTTGACCGCACCGCCGAGTTCGCAGCCGACGACGTCGGTGTTGGTGTACGGCCGGAAGTACGGCGTGTGGCAGACGGTCTGCAGCCGCTGCGCGACGGCCTCGTCGGTGCAGGCGACCACGGCGGCGGCCGGCATGCGGGCGGCGATCTCCCGGGCCAGGTTGGGTCCGGTGACCACGGCGACGCGTTCCGGGACGACCTTGGCGACGTCCTCGATGACCTCGCTCATCCGCATGGCGGAACCGAGTTCGACGCCCTTCATCAGCGAGACGAGGACCGTGCGCGGTGCGAGCAGGGGTGCCCATTCGGCGAGGTTCCCGCGCAGGGTCTGCGACGGAACCGCGAGTATCGTGAAGTCGGCCCCGTGCGCCGCCTCGGCAGGGTCCGTGGTGGCCCGCAGGTGCTCGGGGAGTTCGACGCCCGGCAGGTAGTCCGGGTTCGTACGGGTGGAGTTGACCGCCTCGACGAGCTCGGCGCGGCGCGCCCACAGGGTGACGTCGCACCCGGCGTCGGCGAGCACCATGCCGAAGGCCGTCCCCCATGATCCCGTTCCGAACACGGCCGCCTTGACCGGCTTGCTCACTGGCCCTGCCCCTCCTTCTCCCGTGCCTTCCCCTGCTCGGCGGCGCTCCGGCGGCGCTGTTCGATGCGCACCTCACGCGGGTCGTACGGCTTCTCGGGCGCCTTCTCACCGCGGAGCTGCTCCAGCTGGCGGGTGATGGCGGCCATGATGGCCTCCGTCGCCTCCTTCAGCAGCTCGGGGGACATCTCCTTGTCGTAGAAGCGCGTGAGGTCGACGGGCGGACCGGCGAGCACGTGGTGCGTCTTGCGCGGGAAGATATGGGGCTTCTTGGCGTACGGCGGCAGCAGCTCGTTGGCCCCCCACTGGGCGACGGGGATGACCGGGCACTTGGTCTGCAGGGCGACACGGGCCGCACCGGTCTTGCCGGTCATGGGCCAGCCGTTCGGGTCGCGGGTGAGGGTGCCCTCGGGGTAGAAGGCGACGCACTCGCCGCTCTCCACGGCGTCGATCGCGGCCCGGAAGGCACTGAGCGCGTCCGTGCTCTCGCGGTAGACGGGGATCTGGCCGGTGCCGCGCATCACGGCGCCGACGAATCCCTTCTTGAAAAGACCGCTCTTCGCCAGGAAACGAGGAACGCGCCCGGTGTTGTACTGAAAGTGCCCGTAGGCGAACGGATCCACATGCGAATTGTGGTTCACCACGGTGATAAATCCACCCTCGGCCGGAATGTTCTCCATTCCGCGCCAGTCCCGCTTGAGCAGAACCAACAGCGGCGGTTTGCCGAGGACCGCTGCGAAGCGGTACCAGAAGCCGATTCTGCGGCGGGGCACGCGGACACCTTCCTCTAGGGACCCGGCACAAGGCCTGGCACTGGGGCTGTGGGCCGCACAAGTGTCACCCCCGGCCGCCCGTCTGTCGAGAACACCGTACGCCCGAGCGTCACCGACCACGGCCGTTGGATGGCGCTTCGCGCCCCTTGCCCACGGGCCGGGCGCCGGACGGCGGTCACGCCCCACCGTCGAACCAGGCGACAATGGGCGCGACAACACAGGGACGGAGCACTCGTGCAGTGGACCTTGGTCATACCCCTGAAGGCCCTTGCGCGGGCCAAGAGCAGGCTCTCGGACGCCGCGGCGGACGGAGTGCGTCCAGGGCTCGCCCTGGCCTTTGCGCAGGACACGGTGGCCGCGGCTCTCGCCTGTGCCGCGGTACATGATGTGGCGGTCGTCACGGACGACCCGCTCGCCGGACGGGAGCTGGCGGCCCTCGGCGCCCGGATCGTCGGGAACGAGCCTGCAGGCGGTCTGAACGCGGCGCTCGCGCACGCGGCGGCTGCCGTACGACGACTGCGTCCGGGCGGCGCGGTGGCGGCCCTGAACGCCGACCTCCCCGCATTGCGCGCCCCAGAATTGGCCCGGGTACTCGGCGCCGCCGCCGAATTTCCCCGCGCTTTTCTGCCCGACGCCGCAGGAATCGGTACGACACTGCTGGCCGCGACGCCGGGCCGGGAATTGCTGCCCGCGTTCGGCGCGGATTCGCGAATGCGTCACCTGGCCTCGGGTGCCGTGGAACTCGCTCTCGGCGCCGTGGACTCCGTGCGTCAGGACGTGGACACCGGCGACGATCTGCGCGCGGCGCTGGCGCTCGGTGTGGGGCCGCGCACGGCGGCGGTGGCGGCACGGCTGCTCATCCCCGGCCGGCACGGCGGTTGACGCGACGGGGGGTCCTCGGCCCGAGACGGCCCGGGGACGCGCTCGGAACGGTCGATAGGCTGCCGTCATGCAGGCGACGGCGTACACCTACGACCCCGAGACGCGCACCGGTCAGGTGCTGCTCGACGACGGCACCCCCGTCCCCTTCGACGCGCAGGCGTTCGACGCGGGCGGACTCAGGCTGCTGCGCCCGGGGCAGCGGGTGCGGATCGAGACGGAAGGCGAGGGCGAGGCCCGGCGCATCACGCTGGTGACCCTGCAGACGTTCTGACCACCTCCTGGACACACCGCGGGCCGGGCTCCCCCTGGGAGCCCGGCCCGGCGCGTAAGTGCCCGAGCGCCCCGATCAGCTGCGGGCGGTGGCCTTCTTGGCGGTGGTCTTGCGTCCCGTCGACTTCTTGGCCGGGGCCTTCTTCGCCGGGGCCTTCTTGGCCGCCGCCTTCTTGGCGGTGGTCTTCTTCGCCGCCGCCTTCTTGGCGGCCGCGGTGGTCTTCTTCGCCGCGGCCTTCTTCGCCGTGACCTTCTTCGCCGTGACCTTCTTCGCAGGGGCTGCCTTCTTTGCGGCGGCCTTCTTCGCAGGGGCCGCCCTCTTGGCGGTGACCTTCTTCGCCGCGGCCTTCTTGACCGTGGCGGCAGCGCCGACCTGGAGGCTGCCCTTGGGAGCCTTCTTGACGGCGACCTCACCACCGCGCGGGAGCTTCTTCGTGCCGCTGACCAGGTCCTTGAAGCCCTGGCCCGCGCGGAAGCGCGGCACAGAGGTCTTCCTGACCCGAACCCGCTCACCGGTCTGGGGGTTGCGGGCGTAACGGGCCGGACGCTCGACCTTCTCGAACGAACCGAAGCCGGTGACCGAGACCCGGTCGCCTCCGACGACCGCGCGGACGATGGCGTCCAGGACCGCGTCGACAGCATCGGCGGCCTGCTGGCGGCCACCCATCTTGTCGGCAATCGCTTCTACGAGCTGCGCCTTGTTCACGTCTTCCCCTTCGGAGACATCGCCAGAACGAAAGTGTTCAAGCTTTTTCGCACGTTAGGCAGATATATACCGCAAATCAAACACGAAACGGGCTTATCACCCTTGTGCCGCACCGACCCGGCTGCCTCAGAGTTCCTCTTCGGGGATTCGGTCCTCGTCGAGGTCGGTCATGAACCGCTCGAGACGCCTGGTCGCTTCGGCGGGATCGTGCTTGGCCGCGGCCGTAATGACCAGCAGCTTCCGGGTCAGCGCCATCCGTACGCCCTCCGGGACTTGCAGTGCGCGCACCCTTGCGTGCGCTTCCTTGAGTTGGGCCGCGACCGCCGTATAGAGCTCGAGTTGGCCGTCGTTGTCCATGCACAGATTGTGCCATCTGGGGCGAGTTGTCGCCCCCGCTGGGGGCAACTACCGTCTTCTCCGGGCCTTCCGCGCGCCCCGGAACGTCGCGACCGCGGAGTCCGCATACCGGGGCAATGTCCTTTGTAGCCAGGGGAGTTGGCGGCTCGCGAGGCGGCGCGCCGGAGGCGTCCGGCAGCAGAAACGGCTGTACCCCCAACCGTCCACGATTGGGGGTACAGGCAGTGTTGCGGTGGCCGAAACCAGCCCTTGCGGGCCGGGGGTCAGACCTGGAGCGTCCGCGGCTTGTACGAGGGGCGCCCCGTCTCGTACGCGGCGATGTCGGCCTCGTTCCGGAGGGTGATGGAGATGTCGTCGAGACCGTTCAGCAGTCGCCAGCGAGAGTTCTCGTCCAGCTCGAAGGCGGCGGTGATGCCCTCGGCGCGCACCTCACGCGCCTCGAGGTCCACGGTGACCTCAGCCGTCGGGTCCTTCTCGGTGAGCTCCCACAGGGCGTCCACGATCTTCTGCTCCAGGACCACCGTGAGCAGCCCGTTCTTGAGGGAGTTGCCACGGAAGATGTCGGCGAACCGAGCAGAGACGACGGCCTTGAAGCCGTAGTTCTGCAGCGCCCAGACGGCGTGCTCACGGGAGGATCCGGTGCCGAAGTCCGGGCCCGCGACCAGCACCGTGGCGCCCCGCCGCTCGGGGCGGTTGAGCACGAACTCGGGGTCCTTGCGCCAGGCCTCGAACAGCCCGTCCTCGAACCCGTCGCGGGTCACCTTCTTGAGCCAGTGGGCGGGGATGATCTGGTCGGTGTCGACGTTGCTGCGGCGCAGCGGGACGGCCCGGCCGGTGTGCGTGGTGAATGCTTCCATGACTTCTCAGACTCCAGCGGGCGTACGAGTGTCGGCGTCGGACAGGTCGGCGGGGGACGCCAGGTGGCCCAGCACCGCCGTCGCGGCGGCGACCTGCGGCGAGACCAGGTGCGTGCGGCCGCCCTTGCCCTGCCGGCCCTCGAAGTTGCGGTTGGAGGTGGAGGCGGAACGCTCCCCCGGGGCCAGCTGATCCGGGTTCATGCCGAGGCACATGGAACAGCCCGCGTGCCGCCACTCGGCGCCGGCCTCCTTGAAGATCACGTCCAGGCCCTCGGAAACAGCCTGCAGGCCCACGCGCGCGGAGCCCGGGACGACCAGCATCCGTACGCCGTCGGCGACTTTGCGGTTGTCGAGGATCGCGGCCGCGGCGCGCAGGTCCTCGATGCGGCCGTTGGTGCAGGAACCTACGAAGACCGTGTCCACCTTGATGGAGCGCAGCGGCTGCCCGGCGTCCAACCCCATGTACTCCAGGGCCTTTTCCGCGGACAGGCGCTCCGAGGCGTCCTCGTACGAAGCAGGGTCGGGGACGGACGCGGAAAGCGGCGCACCCTGGCCCGGGTTGGTGCCCCAGGTGACGAACGGCGAGAGCCCGGCCGCGTCGATGCGCACCTCGGCGTCGAATACCGCGTCGTCGTCGGTCCGCAGGGTCTTCCAGTAATCCACCGCGGCGTCCCACTCCGCACCCTCGGGGGCGTGCGGACGGCCCTTGAGGTACGCGAAGGTGGTCTCGTCCGGGGCGATCATGCCCGCGCGGGCACCGGCCTCGATCGACATGTTGCAGATGGTCATCCGGGCCTCCATCGAGAGCTTCTCGATGGCCGGGCCGCGGTACTCCAGGATGTAGCCCTGGCCGCCGCCGGTGCCGATCCGGGCGATGACGGCCAGGATCAGGTCCTTTGCCGTGACACCGTCGGGCAGCTCGCCGTCGACCGTGATGGCCATGGTCTTCGGGCGGGCCATGGGCAGCGTCTGGGTCGCCAGGACGTGCTCGACCTGGGAGGTGCCGATACCGAACGCCAGCGCGCCGAACGCACCGTGCGTCGAGGTGTGCGAGTCACCGCAGACGACCGTCGTGCCGGGCTGGGTCAGGCCCAGCTGCGGGCCGACGACGTGCACGACACCCTGCTCGACGTCGCCCAGCGGGTGCAGGCGCACACCGAACTCGGCGCAGTTCTTGCGCAGCGTCTCCAGCTGGGCGCGGGAGACGGGGTCCGCGATGGGCTTGTCGATGTCGAGGGTGGGGGTGTTGTGGTCCTCGGTTGCGATGGTGAGGTCGAGCCTGCGCACCTGGCGTCCGCTCTTGCGCAGACCGTCGAAGGCCTGCGGGCTGGTCACCTCGTGCAGCAGGTGCAGATCGATGTAGAGAAGGTCGGGCTCGCCCTCGGCGCGCCGGACGACGTGGTCCTCCCAGACCTTCTCTGCGAGTGTCCTACCCATCGCTTTCCCTCCGGCCGGCGAAAACCTGCGCCGGCCCAACTCGAGATCTTCAGGTGGCAGCGCCCGTACCCCCGGTTCCCGGGCGTGTGCCGCCGGGCCCGTTGGTGCGCGGGCCGCCGTGACTTCCAGGGTGGCGGGTTCCTCGGGAAATTGAACTTGCGTTTCACAGAGTGAGACGTGAGTATCGTTGCATGGACAACAGTAGCGGCGTCGGCGTTCTGGACAAGGCGGCCCTCGTCCTGAGCGCTCTGGAGTCCGGTCCGGCCACCCTCGCGGGCCTGGTCGGCGCCACCGGACTGGCACGACCCACGGCCCACCGCCTGGCCGTGGCGCTGGAACACCACCGCATGGTGGCCCGTGACATGCAGGGCCGTTTCATTCTCGGGCCCCGCCTTGCCGAGCTGGCCGCGGCGGCCGGCGAGGACCGCCTGCTGGCGACGGCGGGCCCCGTGCTGACCCACCTCCGCGATGTCACGGGCGAGAGTGCGCAGCTCTACCGCCGCCAGGGGGACATGCGCATCTGCGTCGCCGCCGCGGAACGCCTGTCGGGCCTTCGGGACACGGTCCCGGTCGGGTCCACGCTCACGATGAAGGCGGGCTCCTCGGCGCAGATCCTGCTGGCCTGGGAGGAGCCCGAGCGGCTGCACCGCGGCCTGCAGGGCGCCCGCTTCACGGCGACGGCCCTGTCCGGGGTACGGCGCCGTGGCTGGGCCCAGTCCATCGGGGAGCGCGAACCGGGCGTGGCGTCCGTCTCCGCCCCCGTACGCGGCCCCTCCAACCGTGTGGTGGCCGCTGTCTCCGTCTCCGGGCCCATCGAGCGTCTGACGCGCCACCCGGGCCGGATGCACGCCCAGGCCGTCATCGACTCGGCCGCCCGCCTCTCCGAGGCACTGCGCCGCTCGGGCTGAGCGGCCCGTGCGTCACCGGAAAGGGGCAGGCCTCAACGCCGCGGCGGGCCCCCTTCCGGAAAGCGGCGGCACCGCGCCCTACGCCGAAGGCGGCGCCCCCTGCTCGGCCTTCGCCGCGCGGTACGCGAACCGGTCGCTCGCCCGTCGTCCCCGCCTCTCAAGGGGGAGGACGCCGTGCGCGGCGGCGAGCCCGAAGGGCGGCATGTCACCGTAGATCGACTCGTACGAGCCCTCCGGCACCACATAGGTCTCGTGCCAGATCCCCACGTGCTGCCGCAGCTTCCCCGCCTTCTCCTTGCGGTTGATCGTCGCCCAGGCCCGGTGGTGGAACATGTCGGACGCCGACGCGTAGGTGTACAGCTTCTCCTTGGACTCCCAGTACTGCACGACGTAGTACGTCCGCGGGGAGGCCGTCAGCAGGACCTGGCCGAGCAGACCACGCCCGGGCTGCTTCGTGAGCTCGCGCAGCATACGGGGCATCGCCAGGAACACCGGCAGCCAGTGGTGCACCGCCCAGAAGTGGTTGATCCGCATGCCGATGAGCAGGACGACCACGTCCCCTTCGGCGGCTGCGGTGGTACGGCTCACGGACGTGGGCTTCCCGAACACGGCGTCCCCCTCGGCAGGCTTGGCTAGCGGCGCTATCCGACAACGCGGTGCTTGGATAGTGACGCGACCCAAGGAAAGGCGCAAGGGATGCGGCTGGCGGAGCTGAGCGAGCGGAGCGGTGTGTCCACCGCGACGATCAAGTACTACCTGCGGGAAGGGCTGTTGGCGCCAGGCCGCCAGGTGAACGCGACGACCGCCGAGTACGACGAGAGCCATCTGCGCCGGCTGCGGCTGGTGCGGGCGCTGATCCAGGTGGGGCGGATACCGGTCGCGACGGCCAGGGAGGTGCTGCGGCACGTGGACGACGAGTCGCTCGGCCGCACCATCCGCCTGGGCGCGGCCCTGTGGGCGATGCCGCAGGGGCCGGAGCCGGACGAGGAGGATCCCGCGGTGGTGGCCGCCCGGCGCGAGGTGGACGCACTTCTGCGGGCGCTGGGCTGGGAGACCGCACACGAACTCGCCACCTTGTCCCCCGTGCACCGGTCGCTGGTGGTCGCGGTGGCCGCCCTGATCCGGCTCGGCTATCCCTGCGACGCCCAACTCATGGCCCCGTACGCGGAGTTGATGCACCAAGTCGCGCGGCGCGATCTCGACATGCTGCAGACGCACGCGGCGGAGAAGGAGAAGGTCGAGACGGCGGTCGCGGCGGCCGTGCTCTTCGAGCCGGTACTGCGCGCGCTGCACCGGCTCGCGCAGGAGGAGGAGTCGGCGCGGCGCTACGGTCTGGAATGACCCGCACCAAGCGGCCTCCGGCATCGGGACCCGGAAAGCCGTAGAGCCCCCACCGATGTGGAGGCCCTACGATTCAT